>JAAYQH010000108.1 GCA_012519365.1 Planctomycetota bacterium
AGGTATTTCCTTCGATGAAGACTTCATTAAAAATTCGCTGAAGGACCCTGCTTATAATCCCGCTCTTCGTGGCAAGGAAGTTATGCTGGCGCGGTTGTATGAACAGTTATCGCTGGCCATCGCCTTTATGATTCTTCAGGCAAAGCACGAAGGGGTGGGCAGCTGCATTATCGGCGCTATAGCCAACGAGGCTACCGGGATGAATCAGCCGCTGTACCAGCAGGTTCGCCAACGGCTTAACTTGCCCGACGACAAACTTATCTTGACGCTGGTCACGTTGGGCTACCCCGCTCCCGGCGTCTCGCTCACGCAGCGGCCGCGCAAGCCTTTTGATGAGGTCGTATCGCGGGAAAAATACGGCACGGCTTTTTAGACGACCGCCTTTTTCCCTATCCCCTCAGGTTTTTCATCCGCTGTGACCTTAAGGGGGCGGCCCCGGCGGCCCCCTTAAGGCAGAGTTGTGAAGGGGCTGACAGATTATTCCCTTTGCCGCTCTTATTTTGCACAGGGAACCTGTGCCAGGGGGTGTCACATCGTCTTATAGCGCGGCCCGCCCGTTGGCTCCGGCACCGTCCAGCGGATATTGTCGAACGGACATTTTCGCTGGCACGTCTTGCAGTGCAGACAGTTGGACGGATTGGCCGGTTTGGGCTGCCCATGAATAGTTTCATAAACCCCGGCCGGACAAAACGTAATGCACGGCGCACCAAACTTGGGCAGACACTGTTCCGCACACACCGCCGGATCGCCGATTAACAGATGGCACGGCTGATCCTCCCGATGCACGGTGGCCGCCATGGCGGTGAA
The DNA here is from genome assembly GCA_012519365.1 of Planctomycetota bacterium. Taxonomy (GTDB): domain Bacteria; phylum Planctomycetota; class Phycisphaerae; order Sedimentisphaerales; family Anaerohalosphaeraceae; genus T3Sed10-213. The sequence continues at coordinate 808 of JAAYQH010000108.1, forward strand.
GGTGTCTTTGTCAAACCGCACCGGCGGCTTGAGTCGATACCGCTGCGGGGTCATTGTTTGATAGTCCGGCTCGATATTAAACTTCGGCAGCCACCCGCCGAAAATCGACAGCGGGATTCCTTGCAGCGGCCCGAATCGCGCGACGGTCTGGCGGAAGTTTTTGGCGGTTTCCAGTTCCTTGAGCACCCTCGTATCCTTCAACAAGCGGCTGTAACACTGGGCCACTGCCAGCGGACTGTCCAAATTATCCGCTGCGGCCGTCCCTGCGGCAATGCCCGACTCGATGGCATTGTGCAGCCCTTTGATTTTGAGCATATTGACAAATCCCGCACTGTCACCGATTAGCACCACATTGCCGCGTCCGATGGTCCCGGTCGCCGGACACCGCGGCACCGCGTACAGACCGCCTTCGGGAATCATTTTTGCCCCGGCTTCCGTCACTTGGCCGCCGTCAATAAACGGCTTGACCCAGGCATGCTCCTTAAACAGTGTCAGGGCGTCCTGCGGATTAAAATCGCAGTATTTATAGTCCAGCCCTACAATCATCCCCACTGCGATATGGTTCGTCGCCATCGGGTACATAATCCCGCCGCCGAACATCGACGGTCCGATCAGCGGCCGCCAGATCGGCCAGCCCATCGCATGAACCACACGCCCTTCGGTAAAGGCCTGATATTGTGCGTCGCTGACACGAATCAATTCCTTGACGCCGAGCGAATAAAGTTGATGGCCCTCACGCGAAAGACCGGCCCGCTGAATAAACTTCTCGCTGAGTAGGCCATCACACCCCTCGGCCAAAATCACCACATCTGCGCTGATAATCTCACCGGCCAGATAGTTTCGTTCTTTCTGGCGTTCTTTATTTAATCCCTGATCGACGAGTTTGACCCCTGTGGCTCGGCCTGTTCCCTCGTCCCACAAAATATTCTCAGCCGCAAACCCATGCATCACCTCCACACCCTCGGCGGAGGCGATTTTTGACAGCCATGCGGTCAACTTGCTCACCGAACAGATACAATCGCCTTCATGCATCATTTGCCCAAACGCCAGTTTCAGCCCGCGCGCCATCTTCAACAGCGGCAGGATATTAAACGCCCATTTTCGGCCGCAAAAGAACATCATATTGTCCTTCTCGACAGTCCCCAGCAGAACGGCTTTGGCCTCGTCGCTGCTGCGCCACTGAGGATCGATCGGATCCAGCAGTTTGGCCAGCGACTCGGATTCCAGAACCGCCCCTGACAGGTTGTGGTTGCCTGCTGCTGCGGCTTTGTCGATGACGCACACATCGGCGTTGGGATTACGCCGTTTGACGGTGATGCCGGCCGACAGACCCGCCGGTCCACCGCCGACGATTAAAACCGATACCTTTGTGTAGTCCTGCATCCGATTATCCTTATATCCTGATTCTCGTTTTCTTGAGTTCTCGTATTCCTGAGTTTTGGGTGCTTGAGTTATTATCCTTGCCCTCTCAGTGCCGCAGCCAGTTCCGGCACGACCGTTTCGGCATTGCCTACGATATAATAATCGCATTGCTTAAAAATCGGCGCGTGCGGATCGGTGTTGATCGCGACAATCGTTTCCGTATTGGCCACCCCGATCATATGCTGAATCGCGCCCGAAATCCCGATGGCGATATACAGTTTCGGCCCCACGGCGGTACCGGTCTGTCCCACCTGGCGAATCCGTTCGGCAAACCCCTGCTCCACCGCCGTTCGTGTGGCGCCCTTTTCGACTGACACGCCGAACCGCTCTCGAATGGCCTGGCACAGCGAATCCAGCAACCGTTCGTAACTGTCTCGGTTCTGCATTCCCTTGCCGCCGCTGACAATTACCTCGCTGTCAAAACGAACGCTGCCATGGCCCTGCTCAGTGTGCACAATCTTCAAACTCAGATCGTCCTCTGTAATCTCCACTTCACAGGGGATGACCTGTCCCTTGCGCTTTGGATCGGCCGGCAGGC
>JAAYQH010000109.1 GCA_012519365.1 Planctomycetota bacterium
ACGTCAAAGGTACCGCCGCCCAGGTCATAGACCAGGACCCTTCCGTTGACCGGCTGGGTGGTCGCGTAATACAGGGCCGCGGCGACCGGTTCATTGACGATCCCGATGACATTCAGTCCGGCCAGTGTGCCGGCGTCCATGGTGGCTTTGCGGCGGACCTCGTCAAAATGGGCCGGCACGGAAATGACGACGTCCTGAATCGGGCCGTACTCCATAGAGCCGTCTTGAGCGAGTTTTTTGAGGATCAGACTGGAAATTTCCTCCGGCGTCCAGTCGCGTCCGTCAAGGGTCTTTTTCCAGTTCGAATCGCCCATATGGCGTTTGACCCAGCGAACCGTGCGATCCGGATTGAGCTGTCGGCAATTGAGCGCCTCCAGGCCGACTCGAATGGCGCCGACTTCTTCATCGTCAAAATAGACCGCTGAGGGCGTAATACGTTCGCCCTCACTGTTGGGAATAATCTGCGGCCGGCCCAGCTCATTTAATCGGGCCAGCGCTGAAAAGGTTGTTCCCAAGTCGATTCCTGCAATCGTTCCCATGGCTTGTTCCTTTATGCTTCAGTGTCCACGGCGTCGTACAGTTTGACCTGTGCACAACGCACTATTTTTACTTCGTCATCGTTGACCAGATATTGATAGCCGGGGCGAACTATCTCGGCAATAGTTCCGGCCAGAGCCGCGTTCGTGGCAGGCACGCGCTGACGTATCGCCTCGACATATCTTTCCAGCCCTTTGAAGGGGGTTTTCAGATCGGGGCTGAATTGTTCGACGCCGCTGGATTCGAGGGCGAAGACCAATTCATCGCGAATATCCTGCAGGCACTCCTGCAAGGGATCATCGGTGCCGTCGAGTTTGGACAATCGATCTTCGAGATTGTCGATACAACGAATGATACGCATACAAAACCGACGGATAATCATCCAGTCATAGCCGTCCTGAAATTTGCGGATTTGGTCTTGTTGAGCGGCGGCATACTGACGAATGGCCGAGACTTCTTCGGTCAACTCCGTCAGTTCACAGGCAACCGGATGCGTCGTCATCAGCGTGGCGATCATACTGTCCTGCTCAGAGGATTCCGCTTCCCAGCCGAAATAGGATTGAGGTTGCGGGGCCGAGGCTGAATCAACCAGCGAAACCGGTGTCGCATAATTCGCTGACTCCGCTGATACGGTGCCCAAGGGTCTTGGTTTGGCCATAGCCGCTAACGCGGCGTTTTTTTGGTGCTTGCCAGAAGATTCGAAATAGCCACACTCTGAGGAGGAGGAGGAGGAGGAGGAAGCGTCCGAATTAACGGCCTCAAGCGGCGGGGCCGCGACAGCGTTGTCGGCCTCTTTTTCGTGGGTCGGGCTTGCTGCGGTCAGGGTCTCGGCTCTGGGCAGCTCTTTATCTTTATCTTTGTTTTGGGGGGGCGCAGCTTCGGATTCGTCAGGGACTGCCACGGTACGCAGGGCCCGCAGTGTAAGCCATTTGACCAGTTCCCCACAAAACAGCAGCGCCCCGGCAAACAATAAAATCCCTGAGCCGGTGGACACCAGATCGCGAAATTCTCGCGCCCGCCGGTACTGGGCCAGTCGCTGGTCCCACTGCCGGCCGTATAAAACGTCGGCCAACTGCGTGGGGTAGGTTTTCACTCCGGCGTCCAGATCGGGCAAATCGGCCTCAAGGCGCGCATCCTGATGTTCCCGAAAGCGTTTCTGGATGTCCGTGCCGCCGTATTGGCCCTGCCCCCATGGGGTATCGGCTTTCTCCGTCGCAGACAACTGCGACCATTTGGTGTACATCCGGAGATATTCGTCGGCTGAGGGCGCCTCGGCAATCGCCTCGGCGGCCCGGGCGGCTTGTCGGGCGGCATTGCGACGTTGCACCGTCCCCCATCCCAGCCCTGCCGCACCGGGAATCATCAGCAATAACGCCAGAATTGTCCAGTTCATTCGGCTCATTATTTTTTACCTTCAGGGCACACGCTCATCGAGACAGCCTATGTAAAAATTACGTTACACCTGTGTATCGGTCAAATCCGGTCAGCGGCTAACTGAAACCCGCTGAACCGTATGCTCCTTTTTCGAAAAAATTCACAAGGTTCTGCACCAAAAAGATATAAACACCAATTTGTCCGATAAAAATAAGGTTCACATTGGTTTTTTTGTCATTTTGCAGAAGATTATTTTTGATCATGTCCCATAATCTCATTCTGATTTTAGAGAGATGATACAGAGATTCTCCTTCCTGTTGGGTTAAAATCGACGCGATAATCCGGCGTCCAATTGGACAAAACAGGACACATGCGTTACAATTTGAAAAATAATGTATAGACGCGATTAAAGACACACTATGAGGCGATTATGGATACAAGACACAAGGGCGTTTCTCTCGTGGTCGGGCTGCTGGCAGCGTCCTGCGGATGGGCGGCCGCTTTGCAGCAGCCGACGGGGCTGCTGTGTGAGCTGAGTGCTGAACCGCTGGGGATTGAGGATTTCACGCCGGCGTTTTCGTGGATTGTCAACGATCCGCAGCTGGATGCCGTCCAGACAGCCTATCAGATTCAGGTTCATCACGGCCTGGGCAGCAATCGATCGCTGGTGTGGGATTCCAGGAAGACAGCCTCGAGCCGATCGATCGCCGTACCGTATCGCGGAGAGCCTCTGCAACCCGGGCAGATATACACCTGGACGGTGCGAACGTGGAACGGCGACGACGAGGCGGGGCCTTATGCTGAGCCGCAGCTGTTCGTTACCGGATTGAAAGACACCTGGTCGTCCCGGCCGATTTGGGGTTCTGCTGACTGGACATTTGTTTATCTGCGCCATACGATCCGGTTGTCGGACAAACCCATCGAAAAGGCCTTGGCCTTTGTCAGCGGGCGCGACACCGAGCCGGCGCGTCAATATGTGTATAAGTTTTATGTGAATGAGACGGCCATCGGCCTTGGCCCGGCACGCAGTTACGGCGACAAGGTGCCGTACAATGTTTTCGATATCACCGAGCCTCTGCAGGCCGGGGGCAAAAATGTCTTGGGGGCGATCTGTTTTTCCAGTGGACGTGCCAAAGCGTTTATCGCCGAAGTCAAGGTGTTCTACAAAGACGGTACTGTCGAGACCTTTGGTACCGATGAGAGGTGGCGTGCCAAAAACGCCGATCCCTATTACAACATGGGGCCGAAGTTTTTTTGGTATTACCAGGCCGGGCCGGAGCATATCGACGCCCGCAACGAACCAAAAGGCTGGCTGACAGTCGAATACGAGGACAGTGATTGGAACATTGTGCGGGTATTGCCCCGCGCGGCCGAGCAGCTGTTTGCCCAGCCGACTCGCCCGGTGCAAATGCACGAGGTCCGGCCCGTCCTGATGCATAAAAAAGCCGAGGGACATTATTTCTTTGATTTCGGCAAGGAAATCGTCGGCTGTGTGCGGCTGGCTGTCGTCGGCACGGAGGGGCGGCAGATTGAAGTGCGTCTGGGTGAAGAATTGGCCGGCGAAAAAACCGTTCGCCACAAAGCCCGCACGGGCGTTACCTACGCTGAGAAATGGACGCTGCGTCAGGGGCCGCAGGTCATCGAAAACTTCGGCTATCGCGGGTTTCGCTACGGGGAATTGCTGCATATGCCGACGGACGAGTTTACCCTTAGTGCCGTGGTTCTGCGGTATCCGTTTGATGACCAGGCCGCGGCCTTTGACAGTGCTGATGCCACCTTGAACGAGGTTTGGGCATTGTGTCATTACAGTATTAAAGCAACCAACATCGACCTGTATCAGGACTGCCCGACCCGTGAACGCGGCCCGTATGAGGGCGATGCCTATATCAATATGCTCTCTCATTACGCAGCGGATCGGGAATACGCGTTTGCCCGCTATACCAATGAGTATCTGTACCACCGGCCGACCTGGCCGACCGAGTACAAGCAGACGTGCCTGCTGATGGCCTGGGCCGATTATATGGCCACCGGTGACGCCAAATCACTTCGCCGCTGCTATGACATTCTGCAAACCAAGACGCTAAGTCGGTTTATCAACGCCGAGGGGCTGGTGGAAAAACACGACAGCGACAACGATCGCGTCCTGGTGGACTGGCCGGCTTCCTATCGGGACGGGTATGAGTTTACGCCGATCAACACAGTTACCAATGCGTTTCATTACAAGGCCGTGCAGCTGCTGGCTCAAATCGCCGAGGAACTGGGCTGTACAGAGGATGCCCGGCGATATGCCGCAGAGGCCAAAAAGGTCAAAACCGCGATCAATACCTGCCTGCTTGACGCGCACTCGGGCATCTATCGGGACGGCCGCGACAGCGCGCACAGTGCGGCGCACGCGAACTTCTTTCCGCTGGCGCTGACAGTTACCCCTGCGGACAAAAGAAAACTTGTGGCCGATTTTCTGGTGGACAAGGGGATGGTGTGCAGCGTGTATGGGGCTCAATTTCTGCTGGAGGCCCTGTATAACGCCGACCGAGACGGTGCGGCGCTGGCGTTGATGACCTCCACAGAAATGCATTCGTGGTACCATATGATCCATCGCTTGGGAGCGACCATTACCACCGAAGCGTGGGATCCGTCCGACAAGCCCAATATGAGTTACGCCCATCCGTGGGCCACGGCGCCGCTGAACATTATCCCTCGGCGCCTGTTCGGTATTGAGCCGCTGGAGCCCGGCTACGGCAAAATCCGCATTCGTCCGCAAACCGGCGGGCTGGAATGGGCCGTCATCAAACTGCCGACTATTCGGGGGACGATACAGGCGGCCTTTCGCGACAGGGCC
>JAAYQH010000110.1 GCA_012519365.1 Planctomycetota bacterium
ATCGTTGCGGCGGCCATCAGCGACACGGTCATTCCCTATACCGGCACTATTTACGACGGTATCATGGTCAACACCTACAAAGCCCTCAATTTTATGCGACAAGGTCAAGAGGCGCTGGCCCGCGTGGAATTTAACCGAGCGATGGATCGGCAGCGACGGGCCAAAGAGGATTTCGCCGAGCAAATTCAGGCGGTTCGCGAAAGACTGCAAAAAAATCAGTACGGCCAACTGGTGCGGCGCAGCGTGGAAAGCGATGCCCTGCGTGCCCAGCTTGAGCAGACGTATTCGTCGTTGACGGCCTTCGAAGCGTATCCTGATTTTGTGAATCCATTTTCCACTTATCTGGCGGGCGTGTTTTTTGCCGCAACAAACGACTACCCTAAAGCGTCTGATTTGTTAAAGCAAAGTGCCGGCATGCTGCCGAATAATCATTATGTGCTGCGGGATTTTGCCGAGGTTGAGCAGGCCCTGAACACCGGCTCGACGATGAAGCCGACGGTGTGGGTCTTTTTTGAAAACGGATTAGGTCCGGTTAAAGAGGAAGTACGGCTGGATTTGCCGTTGTTTATCGCTACGGAAAAGGTACGGTATATCGGTGTTGCGCTGCCGCAATTGGTGTTTCGACCGGCCGCGGCGGTGCAACTGGACATTTGGGCTGATGGAACGACCTGGACGACCGAGGTCGTCGGCGATATGGATCGCGTCATTAAGACGGAGTTTGATAAGGAATTTGACACGATTTTACTCCGGGCTGTGCTTTCGACTATCGCCAAGGCGGCGGCGCAATATGTACTCGAAGAAAACAACGCCAAGGCAGCGGCGATTGTGACGGCGGTGTTTCATTTTGTGACGACCACCGCATATGTGCGTATCTGGTCGGCGCTGCCGAAGAACTTTCAGGTCGCACGGCTGGACCGTCCGGCAGATGGCTGGCTTGGCATTTCAGCGTCCGGTCGGTCGGTTCAAACGGTGCAACTTCCTGATTGCACCCATGCGATAGTGTATGTTAAAATAGTGTCGTCGGCCGCAGTGCCGATAATTGAAGTGATACCTTTTTAGTTTAAGCCAATAGGAGACGGCCATGAAAACCTATGGAATGATCGCGTTGCTGCTGGTCGGGCTGACAGTGTTCGGCTGCGCCCAACACACGCATGACCCGCGCGTTACCCTGGCCGATACGGTCGGCAGCGACACCCCCGGCTCGAACATCATCACGCGTCCGGTCGGGCAAATCTTCAGTGCTGTCATTGGCGAAGGGATTGTAATTCAGAACGTCAGCCAGCGTGTTACGCCGGCCGGCTTTCTCGAAGTCCAGGTCCAGGGCCTGAACCAGTCGCACAGTATCCGCCGGTTTGATTATCAGGTGGTTTGGCTCGATGCCGGCGGCATGGTCATCCCGACCAAGACCAGCGTTTGGCAGCCGGTCTCGGTGCAGCCCAAATCGCCGTTTGCGATACGTGCCATTTCGCCAAGTCCTGCCGCGGTCGATTTTCGCATTAATACACGCACCCAACCCAACTGACCGACGCACTTATTCAATCAGGAGACAGACAGATGAAGACATATTGGATTGCAGCAGGTTTGATCGCGGCCTTGCTGGCCGGTTGCCAGCAGCCGACTGTCAATATCGACATCGCCAACGACATGGGCAAACCCGTGATGGCGTTGGATTATCGCGACTTTGATCAAGCGGCCACGGCAATGGTCGAGTCGCTGATCCGTTCCGGTGCCCTGCGCAAACCCGACGGCGGACGCTATGTGGTTACCACCGGCCGGATCATCAACGATACAATGCAGCGGATTGATACCGATCAGTTAATGGCCAAAATCGAACAGGAAATCGCCAACAGCGGACAGGCGGTGATGACCTCGGCTGTAGGCGGTAAAGGCGCCACCGACACCATGATTGACCAGATGCGGCAGATTCGCGATTCGGCGGCCTCGCAAGAGTTTCGCTCTGAGACCTTGCCGGCCGAGGGGCAACTGATCGCGCCGGAGTTGAGCATTTCCGGTAAAATTATCCAGCGCAACATCCGTTACGACCGCAATACCGAGCAGGTCGAGTATTACTTCCAATTGCAATTGACCGATCTTACCAGCGGCCTGCGGCTCTGGCAGCAAGAGCAGCTCATCGGCAAACGCGGCGATCGAAAAGCCGTATCGTGGTAGAATGCGCAGTGTCCGCCATTCTTGTGTTGCAGGCAATGGCACACCAGGCTGACCTTCGAGCCGCCCAAGCGAAAAAGCCGCATGTTTATACGGTTTGAAATTCATTGAGTCTTATGAAGGTTTGTGAGTGTTTTCTGTGTTTAGGATTGGCCCTGGCCGGTGTAGGCTGTGCGGTGTCCGATGAACCGTGGCCGCGCAGGGGAAGCTATGCCACAGCGACAGTGGGAACCACTTTTCTGGATTTGGACACACTGGGCGCGCACCGGTATTACAATGGCTGGCACAAGAAAGCCCCCCTTGGCATTGTGTACACATACCATGGCGGGCACATTGATATCGCTCACTTGCGTATCGGGGCCGATTATACCAAATACAATTATGAAGAAATCAAGCGGCACCTGCTCGCTTGCGAAGATGAGTATGCGTTCAAACTCAACGTGGATCGGTCCCAGTTTTACGCACACTGGACCTTTCCGCCCGGCTGGTATGATTTGTCCGCAACGGAGCAGATACGTATTGCCGATGAGGTGGCCCTTGATCTGGCCCAGTATTTTACCTTTATGATGCTTACCTGGCATGAAGTGTTGACTTTTTTTGGCTTTAAGACCCTCGGCATTGTGCCGGAGTACCCCTCGGCGTTCTCTTGGGAGGACAACTATTCCAATCTCTTGGGTGTTCGTATCGCGGCGACTGCGATTCGCGATCCGCATCGGGATTTTGACGCGGCCATGACGGCTCATCTCGAGGCTGAGTTAAAATCGCTGGGCATTCAAACCGCTGACACAGCCCGCTACGCCTCCGAGGTAATGAGCGAACATTGGTATGAAGGCGGTATTCTGGTTACGATGCGGGTTCGGCATACGGATATCGGCCTGTATGACGGTGCCATCACGCCGCTCTTGGTGCCGGGCATTTGCGAACAGGCAGAGCCGCGGACCTATCCGGTGCCGACGCTTGAGAAGGCCGCGCAATTCGGCTTTGACGTAACGCTGTACGTCGAGCCGAAAGAATTCGAAAAAAACGATATCTTGCAGGTCGTTTGCCCCGAAATGGATTGTCAAACGGTCTGTCTGCCTGATGACTTGCCTATTCTCATGGCCCACATTGAAAGCCAGGCCAGGGCACAGGGCTGTGAGATTTTCAATCGAATTTTCTCAAAGGCTCCAGCGACTCGACCTTCGGCCCAAAACGCCGGACACCTGACACGCTTTCCCTTGAATTGACCCATCAGCGATTGCGGTTTGGAGCCAATAATATCCTTCTTTGATGCCCGTTGATCCCCTTTTGGCTTGGGCCGAACCGTTCTGTTGCGGGCCGGCCGTGTTTTGAACCTGATGATGTTTTTTGGGGCACTGCGTGATCCCGCTGCGTTCTTCCTTTTCGCCGGTCCGCGTCAAGAGCACTCCAGCCCACTGCCCCCGAGGACACATCCTGCCTGGTATTCGACTGCCGATGCCAATCCGGTTATTGACCGCTGTAAACCCGCACATAATCGACATACATATCCGCCTGACCATTATACCGTGACAGATCGACCGGCCAGCCGCCGCCGGTGGCCAGGTTGATCATAAAGAAAAACGGCTGCTCTTTGGACAGCGGTAGCGTTTCATGGCGTCCGACTTCGATATCATCGCAATAATAAATCGTTTCGGTCTTAGTGATCTTGCACCCATACGTATGAAAGGCCTCATACCATGACGACGGGATTCCATACCGCCCCATGCGGATTGGATTGTTCAGATTTTCAAAGGCTTTCTTCTCGAGGGCTTTGCCTTCTTCGCCCTGTTCCCAGCAATGGGGGGTGATCATGTAGGAATCATAGGCGTTCGGATGTCGCGGGCCTTCGCCGCCGTAGGCTTCGATGATATCCAGTTCGTCGCAGGGGACATTGCTGCTGCCCTTGACAAATTCGGTCATGTAGTCGGTCATCAGCCAGAACGCTGGCCAGGTGCCGGGGGCATTGGGGCCGATGAATCGGCATTCAAAATAGCACGGGGCCTTGGCGGTAATGCCGGAAGCGTCATTCTTCATCGAAGAGATCAATCCCGCGCTTTGTGCCGTTTCGCTGGCTCGGATGCGCAGGTAGGTATCAACCTGGCGGAACGGATTGTTGGGTTTTTCAAAGCTCGTAAACGGCAGGGTGCTGAAGTCCTGCCAGCCATTTGGCGGCTTATGGTCATAATAGGTTGCATTCGGGTCCGTGCCGGAGATCGACAGCGGCCCGTCGAAGTCATCGGCAAAGACCAGCGTCATCCCTTCGGCCGCGGGCGGATCGGCTCCCAGTCCCTCGTTCCAGGAAATCCCGCCGGTGTTGTAGAGCTGCAGATAGCAGTTGTCTTTGTAATCGCCGGCGTTGGCGCTTAAGGTCAGGGTAATCGGGCCGTGGGGGTAGTCGTCAGCCCCGAAGACAAACGAACCTTTTCCATCGCCGTCCAGCGTGATCCGGGCCACGGTTGCACCAATGCCGAACTTGCCGCCCGGCTTGCGGCATGTGGCAGTGATGTATCTGAACCCCGGCGCCGAGATAACAATCGGCGTATCGCCGTTGATATCGGCCCCGTACGCCGGGGAGGTTACCGACACTCGCCCGCCCAGCGTCTCGAGGATGCTTTTTTCAGAATGAACTCTGATCGCATCGAAATACAAATCGCTTTCGACGGCAAGTCGTTTGCCGTTTTCCACCGGCTGGCCGATGGTCAGAATAATCTGGCGGATGGGATAATCGATTTTTTTGTTCTCGTCGCCGCCCCAGGTCTCATGGTCGCTGTCCAGGTTGAAAACGACCTGCCGCCAGTTGTTAAAATCGATGATTCCGCCCTGGCCCGTGTTCTTGCTGTACTGGTGTGTTTCGCCGCCGGCATCGGTGATCCGTATGCCGTACGAGCACTTGGAGTTGTCACCCTTGAGCCAGAAGCGCAGCGTGTGGATCGGTGCATGAATGTTGACCGGGATGGGAATACCGAGGTACTGAAAATCGCCCTCCTGAACAAAATGATAATGCAGTTTCAAACTGCGCTTGCCTTCGTGTACCACATCAGTCGCCCACGCCGTGGAGGCATTTTCGTTGGGGATATTGACCACCCATACCTTCGGCGGTGAAGCGGCGGTCTCAAAATCCTGCACCATCACTACCGTTGCCAACACCGGTGAAAATCCCAAAACCAGCATCATCACCGAACCCAAAACAAATGCACGTGCTTTCATACTTACCTTCCTGTATGCAGGAGGAATTTTGAGCAATTATTAATGTCCTGTATTTTTGATGGGCGGGTTTTTGAACCGCCTTTTCCCCTATAAACGGCTAAACAACACGATTTCTTTTAACAATATCTGTAATTTTGCAAAATTTACTGCCGCTGGGTCAAGAATAATCTATTCCCAGGAACCCCGCTCTCTTGGTGGTGTCGTTTTCCTTCCGTGCTGCGGTCATGAATGCGTGAATTCGCCCCTGGCCGATAGGTCGCAGGGACTGCTTGGAAAACCCCTTTTCAAAACCCCAGCCGGTCGGTACAATACGCCACCGTTTATGAGAAATCGAATTCAGTTGTGAAAGGGACAGCGATGGACAAGCCCGTACGGATAATGCCGTGTTTGGATATGCAAAATGGACGTGTGGTTAAAGGGGTGCATTTTGTCGATATTCGGGATGCGGGCAATCCGGTTGAATGTGCCGCGGCCTATTGCACAGCCGGTGCTGATGAGTTGGCGCTGTTGGATATCACCGCCACCGTCGAGGGGCGTTCGACCCTGCTGGAGGTGGTGCGTCGGGTCGCCGCGGCGGCGACGGTGCCCTTTACGGTTGGCGGGGGCATCCGCGATGTCGCCTCGGCCGAGGCGGTTCTCAGGGCCGGTGCCGACAAAATCTCCACCAGCAGCGCCGCCTTTCGCAGGCCCGAGGTCATTGCCGAGATGGTCAAGGCCTTCGGTCCCGAACGGGTCACGGTCGCCATCGACGTGGATCGCAATCCCGCAATGCCCAGCGGCTATGAAGTGTATATCGACGGGGGGCGCACGGCCACAGGGAAAGACGCCGTCGAATGGGCCAAGCAGGTGGCCGATTACGGCGTGCAAGTCATTCTGCCGACCAGCAAAGCCGGCGACGGTGCCAAAACCGGCTACGACCTGCCGATCATCAAAGCCATCAAAGCCGCCACCGGCGTCGAGGTCGTCGCTTCCGGCGGTGCCGGTACGCTTGAGCATTTTTATGATGCTGTGCAGGCGGGCGCGACGATTTTGCTGGCCGCTTCGGTGTTTCACTTCAAAATAATTGAAATTCCGCAACTAAAGGCCTATCTCGCTTCACGCGGGGTGCCGATGGTAATATAAAAGTGGATTTCATTTTCCGTCACACGGGGGCACGGCCAGGCCAGCCTTAGGAGTATTGAAATAACAGTCAAAACATATCTGAAAACAGAAACAATGGTGTCTGATCTGACTTTTTCACAAAAACCGCAACAAAGAGGGGACTCCGTTCGTCTTTGTTGATAAATTCTATTGACAGAGCGATTGTTGGCATTGAAAAGCAGGCTTTTTTTGTCGTGTTTTGGTGTGACTTAGCCGCTTTTCCTGTCGAAAGCGTATGGCGAAAGGTAAGATTTCGCACTGTTGGAAAGGTGATTTGGAATGTTGCATTTTTGGCGTGTGTTTATCGTATGCCTTGCGGGCGTTTTTTTATGCGCCCAAGTCGGCCAGGCGCAGCGGCAGATGGAACGTCTCAGCCGTGGGGTGGTGGCAATTCCTGCGGAAATCAACCAAGTATATGTCGGCTGGCGACTGTTCGGCACCGATGTGCCGGAGATTGCGTTTAATCTCTATCGCGTTACCGACGGCGGCGAGCCGCTCCGACTGAATGCTGAACCGCTTGTCAAAACCACCGATTTTGTTGATACAACGGTTGATTTGTCAAAATCCAACACCTATTTTGTGCGGCCTGTCCTGTCCGGCAAGGAGCAGCCGCCCAGCCGGTCGTTTGTGCTGCCGGCCGGCGCGGAGGTCAAGCCCTATCTGTCCATTCCGCTCAGAACGCCTGAGGGGTGTCGTGTCGGGGATGCGGCCGTGGGGGATCTGGACGGTGACGGCGATTATGAAATCGTCGTCAAACAGGAAATGCGTCCGCATGACAACTCCCATGAGGGTTATACCGGCCAGACCAAACTGGAGGCCTATAAACTGGACGGCACGTTTTTATGGCGAATCGATCTGGGCAAAAACATTCGCGAAGGGGCCCATTATACGCCGTTTATTGTCTATGATTTGGACGGTGATGGTCGGGCTGAGGTCGCGGTACGTACCGCCGACGGCACGGTAGACGGAACCGGCAAAGTTCTCGGCGATCCCGATGCCGATTATCGCAATCCTCAGGGCAGAATCCTCGAAGGGCCGGAGTTTTTGACTATTTTCGAGGGACGCACCGGCAAAGCGCTGGAATCGGTGGATTTCTATCCCGCACGCGGACAGGTCAGCCAATGGGGTGACGAGGTGGGCAACCGCTCGGAACGGTATTTGGCGGCGGTGGCCTATCTGGATGGTCGCCGTCCCAGTCTGATTATGGCACGCGGATATTACGGGCCCAGGCCAGGCCGACCGGCCCGCAATGAGATTGCCGCCTTTAATTGGCGCGACGGGCGGTTGACAAAACTATGGCTCTTTCGGGCCGCGGTGGGTATTTACGACGACGTCAACAAGGAATATGTCGGCCAGGGTAACCACAGTATTTCTGTTGCGGATTTGGAGGGCAATGGTCGGGATTCGATTATCTATGGGGCTGCGGTCATTAATCACGATGGGAGCGGGCGGTATTCGACTCAACTGGGGCATGGCGACGCCCAGCATACGGCAAAAATGATTCCTGACGTGGACAAATTTCAAACGTTTTCGATTCACGAAAACCCAAACCATCCACACGGCATTAATGTTCGCGATACGGCTACGGGCAAGCTGCTCTGGAGTCGCCCCAGTTCGGATGTGGTACGTGGGATGGCTGCCGATATCGATCCGACCCATTGCGGCTATGAGATCTGGGCGGTCGGCAGGGGACTAAACGAATTGTATGATGCCGCGACCGGCCGGGTCGTGGCTGCCCGCCGTCCCCGAAGCTGCAATATGGCTGTCTGGTGGGACAGCGACCTGACCCGCGAATTGCTCAACGGCACGCAAATTGAAAAGTGGAACCCCCGGACGCAGGATACCGAACTGCTGCTGGACGCCCGGCGCTATGGATGCCGATCGATCAACGGTTCGAAGGCCAATCCGTCTCTGTCGGCCGATATCCTTGGCGACTGGCGCGAGGAGGTCATCTGGCCCACCCGCGACCAGACGGAATTGCGGATTTTTACCACCACCCTTCCAGCTCAAAAGCGCATCTATACCCTGATGCACGATCCGACCTATCGACTCGGTGTTGTGTGTCAGAATGTCGGCTACAATCAGCCCCCGCATACCGGTTTTTATCTCGGCGCAGAAATGACCGATCCCCCTCGACCGCCGATCCATACAGGGGACCATTGAATTTTGAATTGAGATCTTGGTACTCCTATAAAAATTGAAAATAGTTTGAAATTTTCTAAAGATTTTTCAACAATCCGGCCGATACGTTTCGTATAATAAAAGAAGAGCGAGTAAGATTCGAAACAGCGTTTTAAGTGGCTCTTAATAAATGACCCAGAAGGTCATGCGGGCTGAGATCCGGCACGTGGGCAACGTGGTGCGGAACTACAAGGCAACAGGCAATTGTCCGGTGTGGGAGTCAAGGCAAAAACCGATAAGAGAAGAGCCATTCGAGGTTTTGGGAGAGCCGTACGGCTCTCCCTTTTTTATGCGCTTCGGGTCAGCATTTCAAAAAAGAGCAAATGCCTTTTTCTGCGTCAAAACAGTCCTTTTCTTTTTGGCTCGACCGGTCAGAAAGACCGAGCGGATTTCGACAAAGCAGCATTTCTGCACAGCGACGAGGTACCCTTCGTGCCACCGTGCCGGCCTATGGAAACAGCGACTCAAGGGTCGCGTGGAATTGAGCGAACGCATCGCTGACGGCCTGACTCATTGCCACAACAACCTGTTCGGCGGTGGGACGGGGCGGCACACCAACTGCGGCCTCAAACGATTCATCCACTAAAATTCGGCTGCACTTGCACGAACGGTCCGTTGTAATCAGCACGAATCGCAGACGCACATAGGCCGAGGGGGAATGGGGATCGCGAAAATCGGCATAGAGTGCCTCCAGATGCGGTTCAAGAACAAGTTGTTCTGTCTGTTCGTCCAGCACTGAGGTCGCACACAGCACCAGTCCCACCGAGGGCAGCCAATCGTGCAGGGCCTGGCTGATCTGCTGGTCGGGGGGCACAAGAAACTCGTTGTAATAATCGCGTTCAAAGGTTGTCTCGCTGCGGCGATAAATCAAGCGGGTCCCGGAAAATGGCGACCGCACGGATACCGGCCGGACGCGACAACACACCGTCGGCTGAACCGCAAGCGGCGATGTATCGGGGGCAATGTCCAACAAATAAACAGCCTTGTTCGGCGGCGGCTGACGCAGCGGACCGCAGCCGGCGACAATGACTATAAGAGAGAGTAAACCCCACCACCGAACCCGAGGGACAAAGGCGATTTGTTTCATTGGACTAACTCCGATTTTTCCGGCGGCGCGGCAAACAGCAGTTGAGCCGGAGAATCCTTAATGCTTTCCGAGACCTGCCGCAGATTGCGGATCAGAATTTTCAAATTGGCCATCACATCGTCAATATCTATTTCGTGGCGTGCGAGCAATTCATCCAGACGGGACAGCGTACTGCGAAAAGCGTCCACCGCCTGAGGGATATTTCCGGGCATCGGCGAGTCGGTTCGTTCCAGCAGCGATTGAATGTATTGGTTGGTTTCTTTAATATCTTCAATCGCATCCACGATCGCCTGACGAATTTGCCCCACCTCGGCGTCTTGCAGTGTCGTTTCAATGGCGGCAAAAGTATTGCCAAGTTGAGCGACCAGGCCTTCAAAATCAATCTTTTCAAGGCGCTGAAAAACGCTTTCGATTGCGTGGGTGAAACTGGTAAACAAACTCGGCGCCGAGGAGATATAAATATACTTGGGTTTCCACGGAACTTGCAGCTCCGGATTGCGCTGGGGGTCGACATAATCGGCCTCGATATAGGAGATGCCTGTAATGCCTTGGTAGCTCAGTTTGAACCGCAAGCCAAGGGAGACTTGGTTGCGCAGCATAGCAATGACCATATCCGGTTCGCTGTCCACTCCCGGAAACTTTCGCGGATCAATGACCATGACCACCATGACGTATCGTCCGAATTTGCGAAACTCCGGACTGTCCGGCTCCATCGGATATTCGATCGGCACAAAGGTAATCCGCTCAACCTGGCCGATGTTGACGCCGCGATGCAGCACTGCCGAGCCGACATTGAGCCCCTGTACCGATTCGTCGATATAGGTTTCGACGAGCACCACCTTTTTGCCCAGCACATCGGTTCCGATGAACATTAACCCGGCCACCAGCCCGGCCGTACACAACAGCACGAACAGCCCCACCTTAAAATAAGTTTCTTTTTGTTTCACCTGTGATGCCCTTATGATGTCGTTGCCAGACTTCGATTAAAGAACCGCCAGGCCTTCTCATTGGAACGGTCGTTTTTCAATTCATCGGGGTACCCTTCGGCGATAATGCCTTTGGCTTCTTTATCCAGCATAATCACTCGCCCGTTCAAAGTAAAGACGCTTGCCAGTTCGTGGGTTACAATCACAAACGTTACGCCGAGGATTTCGGATAAATTCAAAATCAATTCATCCAGTTGAGCGGCGGTAATCGGATCCAGCCCCGCCGAGGGCTCATCAAGGCACAGAATTTTCGGATCCAGGGCCATCGCCCGTGCAATCGCTGCGCGTTTTTGCATTCCGCCGGAAAGTTGTGCCGGCACCAAATCCTCACAGCCGCCCAGTCCCACCAGACGCAGTTTGCTGGACGCAATCCAGCGAATGGCTGCCTTGGGCAGGCTGGTAAACTCTTCCAGCGGCAGGGCGATGTTTTCCAGCACCGTCATAGAACCAAACAACGCGCCGCCCTGAAAGGCAACCCCAATGTCCGATAAAATAGCCTGTTTTTGGGATTCATCGGCACAGGTCAATTCCTGGCCGTTGATAACGATTCGTCCCTCCATAGGCTCCTGCAAGCCGACCAGATGGCCAAGCAGGGTGCTTTTGCCGCATCCGGAGCCGCCGAGAATAATGAAAATCTCCCCCGGCTGTACTGAAAACGAGATGTCCTTGAGAATCGGCGTCCCGTCGAACCCCGCGGTCAGATGTTCCACTTTTATAATCGGTTCTGTCATAGGCGAAAGCGTATTGTGTTTATAGGGCAACTCGCAGTGGCACACTTCAGGTCAGTCCGGTTCTGACAAACGGCCGTTCGGTCGCGATTTGTGCCTATTGTACCGGATTTAATGGCGGGGGTGAAACTTTTTATGAATAGCCTTGAGCCGTTCCTGATCGACGTGGGTATAGATTTGAGTGGTGCGAATGTCGGCATGCCCCAGCATTTCCTGAAGGGACCGCAAATCGGCGCCTCCGCTGAGCAAATGCGTTGCGAAACAATGCCGCAGGGTGTGTACGCTCAGTGCCTTGGGCATTCCTGCTCGAAGGGCGTATTTTTTGACCACACGCCATAAATTGGTGCGATCCAGCCCCTGTCCGGTTCGAGACAAAAACAACCTGTCGGGACTGTGGGGTTTGAGCAGTGCGGGGCGTTCCTGCAATAGGTAGTCTTTGAGATAGGCAGCAGCGATTTTGCTCAAAGGGACGATTCGTTCTTTGTTTCCTTTTCCAAAACAGCGGACATAGCCTATCTCGAGGTTGACATCCTTGAGGCGCATCGCCGTGACCTCCCCGGCCCGTGCGCCGGTGGCATAAAGCAGATAGAGCATCGCCTTATCGCGTAAATAATAAGGGTCCTGCGGCAGGGGGGCCTCCAACAGCCGCATGACCTGCTCTTTTCCGCAGACGGCGGGCAATTTTTTCCACAGTTTCGGCCCTTCGAGCGAGTCGGTAAAATCGTCCTGGGCCGCACCGGTCATCAACCCGAACCGCAGAAGCATTTTGATAGCCACCAAGGCCCGGCTCAGGCTGTTTTCCTGCAGGCCGCTTTGGGCCAGGTGCTGAAGATAACTGTACACCGTGACCGCAGAAATACCGTCGATTTGTTTAATGCCTTTTTGGGTACAATAATCACAGAATCCCATCAAGTCGCGCCCATACCCCAGCAGGGTGTTGTCCGACAGGCCTGCCTCCACGGCCATGTAGTCCATAAACTGAACCACCATCCTGCCCAGCGGGTACCCAGCCAATTTTTCTTTGAGCGATTGAACCTGCTTATTCAGCATACAATATCCATTATCAGTATTTCTGTCTCGTCGGTATTCCTGTGCTGTTATCCGCATGCTTATACCGTTATTATCGGCGGTTTAATGCGTTTAGGTTGAAGGGATTCGGAATTAGGGTCAAAATCACAGACTGACGCTTGAGGAGCGGGTCGGAAGTGGATACAATACCACGAATACCTGATTTAAGGAAGCGCGGAAATGACCTATCGAACAGGATTATGGGGATTGTTGTTGACGGCAGCGGCGGTGGTGTGTGTTGTCGGATGCGCCGATGCGCGTCGCACGGCGGTGCCGGTTGACCGTTTGGCCGTACAGGACAAAGCCGCCGCAATGGCCGCGGCCCAGGAAACGCTTCGGCAGATGCATTTTGTCATTGAAAAATATGACCTCGAAGCGGGCTATATTCGCACCTTCCCCCTGCGGGCGGGACAGTTTTTTGAGCCGTGGCGGCAGGACAACGCTTCGATGGAGGCCCTTGCTCAGGCTAATCTGCACAGCCTTCGCCGGACGGTGGAAATCTTTGTCGAGGTGTCCGAGCCATCGGCACGACCTTCCCTGCACTGCAGGGTAACGGTCGAAAAACTTTCCCTGCCGCCGCGACCGATTCGAACGATGTCAAGGATGGCCAATCTGTACACCGACAGCAGCCAGCGGGTCCAGAGCCTGGACCTGGATGAGGCCTCCATCGCTGCGATGGAGTGGATCGATATGGGAACCGGTGCGGCGCTGGAGCAGCGGATATTGGCGCGAATTCAGCGGCAGGGTTCAGTGAGTTATCACGCGGATAGGGTATTGTAACGGTTTAGAAACCCACAAAAAACAGGGTGACAGAAAACCCATCAAGAGCAGTTTGAATTAAAGGACGACAGAATGCGTGTATTGGTATGCGGCGGGGCCGGGTATATCGGCAGCAATATGACAGCAATGCTGGCGCAGCACGGCCATGAACCGATTGTATTGGACAACTTGAGTAAAGGTCATCGTTCCGCGGTCCGCGATACGCGGTTTGTCTTGGGTGATTTTGGGGAGTATGACTTCACCGTCGAGGTCTTGCGCAAGTACGGCATTGAGGCGGTGATGCACTTTGCGGCCTTTATTGAGGTCGCAGAGTCGGTTGCCCAGCCGCTGCGGTATTATGACAACAATGTCTGTCGGACGCGTACGCTGCTGGCGGCGATGGAAACCGCCGGCGTTCAAAAATTCGTGTTTAGCAGCACTGCCGCGGTGTATGGCATGCCTGAGACGGTTCCAATCACCGAACAGAGCCCCAAGATGCCCATCAATCCCTATGGCGAGACCAAGTGGGCGGTCGAGCGGATGTGTCATTTTCAGAGCCAAACCGGCAAACTGCGGTACGCGGCCTTGCGGTATTTCAACGCCTGCGGGGCCGGCTTTAATGCTACGCTTGGCGAAGATCACCATCCCGAGTCGCACCTGATTCCGCTGATTATTCAGGCGGCGATGGGCAAACGCGACCACGTCGCCATTTACGGGACGGATTATCCTACCCCCGACGGTACTTGCGTGCGTGACTATATCCACGTGGAGGATTTGTGCAAGGCGCATCTGCTGGCGCTGGAGAAATTAAACGAAAGCGATGAATTGGTCTATAATCTCGGTAACGGCAAGGGCTACACCGTCCGTCAGGTCATCGACACGGTACGCCGGGTATCGGGCAGGGATTTTAAGGTCATCGAGGCCGACCGTCGCCCGGGCGATCCGCCGGTGCTGACCGCCGACGCGAGCAAGGCCCAGAAAGAACTTGGCTGGAAAACCGATTATCCCGGACTGGAGACCATTGTCCAGAGTGCCTGGAAATTCCACAACGACTACCCGAATGGCTATGGGGATTGACCTGTGTTGCTCCTATTGCACAGGCCGTTTGGCCAGCCGGTGCAAGGCCGTGCAGCGGCGGCGGGTTATTGTGTCAATCGTGTCAATGTGGACAAAAAGGCCGCGAATCGAGTGTTGCTAAGCGCTCAGTGAAAATTGTCATAGATTGCGGAGAGGTCATCGTGAAAAAGATGCAGCGAAAAGTCATTCGTTTTCTAAAGCAGTATCGAATGGATCCGGCTGATGTTGATTTTGCCGAGTCCGTTGAGGCGTTTTTGTCGGAGATGCAGCGGGGCCTTGCCGGGCGGAAAAGCACCCTTGAGATGATTCCCACCTATCTGACGACGGAAAACGAAGTCCCTATCGGCAAGCGAGTCATTGTCGCCGATGCCGGCGGGACGAACTTTCGCGTGGCCACGGTGTACTTTGATGCCGACAAGAAGCCTGTTATCGAAAACCTGCACGTGTTTACGATGCCTGGGGTTGAACGCCAGCTGAGCAGGGTCGAGTTTTTCAATGCGATGGCCGAGTATTTTTGCAGCGTTGCGGATATGTCCGAAAACATCGGATTTTGCTTTTCCTACCCCGTTGAGATTCAGCCGAACAAGGACGGGCGGATGATTCGCTTTTCCAAAGAAATCAAGGTTACCGGCGTGGAGGGGCAGCTTGTCGGCGAACATCTCAATCGTGCTTTAGTAGCGATGGGGTTGCCGGCTGGCAAACATATAGTCCTGCTCAACGACACGGTCGCAACGCTGTTGGCAGGCGTGGGCTATCAAAATCGCGTGTTTGACAGTTTTATAGGTTTTATTCTTGGCACGGGAACCAACTGCGCCTACATCGAACACAACGCGGAGATCAAAAAGAAAAAGGGTCTCGACCCCCGCGGCACACAGATTATCAACACCGAATCCGGCGGCATGGGTCGGGGCTATCGCGGCACATTGGATGTGCGGTTTGATAAAACCACCGTCAATCCGGGTGTGAATGTGTTTGAAAAGATGATTTCCGGTGCCTATCTGGGTCCTTTATGTTTGTTTGTGCTGCGGCAAGCCTGTCGGGACGGCCTGTTCAGCAAACACGCTGCTGCGATTTTGAATACGCTGTCCGATTTCGACACGAAGGATATGAATATGTTTTTGCTGTATCCTTACGGCGGCAACCCGCTGGCTGAGGCGTGCCGACAGGGTGGCGTTGAGGATATTCTCACGGCCTGGTACATCGCCGACCGCCTGACCGAACGGGCCGCCAAACTCTCGGCGGTGAATCTGGCGGCGATGGCTGTCAAGAGCGGTCGGGGCATTGATCCGACCCGTCCGATCTGTATCGTGGCCGAAGGGACGACTTTTTACAAAATGAAGTCGCTCAAATCCCGCATTGAGTATTACCTCAAACAGTTCCTTGAAAACAAAAAGGGCATCTTTACCGACATGGCTCAGGTGGAGAATGCCACCCTTATCGGTGCTGCCATCGCGGGCTTAACCAACTGAGAGCAGCTGCCCGTGCCGCGTGTCTGTGTCTCGCATTTGAGATAGAGGAAAAACAGAGGTTTTTTGTTTTTTTATGATTTTTCCTGCCGCAGAGCAGACATCATCGGTCTGCCCCTGTCGAGCAACGGCGGCAGGGACACCGGCCGTGAGGAATTGAGAATTCAGTGCTTAGGGCGTTGCCCATTGTGTGTTTGGTTGGGGCTTAATCCCCTTTTGAGGGTTGATACAGGGTGACGCAAAAGAGTTTTTTTTGCATAAATCCACCCTTTTTTGCCTAAAAAAACCGTTTTTGAGCCTGTTTTGGAACTTTGCGGTTAATAACCCTCCTCGCTTTGATATAATACTACGGTAAGTTAGAATGGTTAGGGTGACTCTATTTGCATAAAATGGACAGAAAAGGTCAATTAAATTCCGACCAGTTTGTCAGGCTGGTAACACAAAACCAAAAGAAGATTCTAGCGTTCATATTGTACTATGTCCCGATTTATTCGGATGCTGAGGATATTCTTCAGGAAACCCTTGCGACCTTGTGGCGTAAGTTTGACGACTATGAGATTGGCACCGATTTTCTTATGTGGGGCATCACCGTTGCGAGGTATGAGGTTCTTCGGCATTATCGCTCGCGCAAGACCGCGGGCAAATTTCATTTTGATGAGCGTTTGCAGGAGGTTATCGAGACTGAAACGCCGTCGCATCTGGATCGTTTTGATGATCGTATCGATACCCTCAGGCAATGTCTGAAAAAATTAAGCAGTAGCGAGACCACACTGTTGAATATGCGCTATGAACAGGAATTGACGTTCGCCAAAATCGGCTATCGGCTGGGGCTGTCGTCGGTGGCGGTGTTTAAGCGGATCGGCAAAATTCACGAACGCCTTGTTCACTGTATACGGCTGTATTTTGCCGGCGAGGAGCGCTTATGACCGCACCGTTGAACAACCGAACGCGGACGACGGCGCTGACGTTTAAATCGCTCGAAGGGCTATGCTCCGATGAAGAAACGCGCGAACTGGCCGTTATTTTGGCTCAGGATGCCGAGGCGCGGGACTATTACTATGACAGTATCACTGCCTATATTGGGCTGAATTTCATGGGGATTCTTTCGGAACTGGAGGCGGCTGATTCGGCATTTCTTGACCAGCGATTGTGGCAGGCCCTGTCGGAAATCGAAAAGAGTGCGCCGGTTGCTGCGGTGTCCAAGACCGTCGAGCCGCCGCGGCCCGTGCTGGTTGAACCTGTTGCCCGCGAAAAAGCCGTGCATCGGGTTAATACGATGTCCTTTTATACAGCGATTGCGTCATTGGCGGCGGTGGTGTTGTTGCTGGTCTTTGTCCGCTTTGCGCCAATTACGGTATCGCGGGATGTGGCCACACTGATCGACAGCATTAATGCCCAGTGGGATGAGTCCAACGGCTCAATCCACAACGGCATGCGACTGATGACCAAGGTCGATCCGCTGTATCTGCGAAAGGGGTTTGCCCAGATTCTTTTTGACAATAACGCTCGTGTGACGGTGGAAGGGCCGGCAGAATTTGAGATACTCGATAATGACCGTCTTAAATTGCATTATGGTCGGGCTTATTCGGTTGTACCACAGGAAGCGATGGGGTTTTCGGTGGTTACGCCGACAGCGCTGATTATTGATTTGGGCACGGAATTCGGCGTCCAGGCCGATCTGTACGGCGGCACAGAGCTGCATGTTCTTCGAGGCAAAACCACCCTTGTGGCCGGGCAGGCAGATGAAAAAGTCAGTTTGGTTGTGGATGAGGGGGCGGCCAAACGCATCACACACAGCGCCTCCCCGGTCGTCGATATTTCCCTGAATGACCGGATGTTTGTGCGGCATATCAACTCTCGAACTCATTTTGTCTGGCGCGGACAGACGAGTTTGAATCTGGCAGATGTCGTCGGCGGCGGCGACGGTTTTGGTACCGGATGTCTCGAATCTGCTATCGATCCGGCCACGGGGGAATACGGCGATTATCGTTCGGTGGATCGCCGCTCGGACGGGCAGTATGTGCCGGTGGAGTGGAACCGCTATATTGATGGGGTGTTTGTGCCGGCAGGGGGGGCGGATCAGGTCGTCAGCACGGCCGGGCATGTTTTTGAACAGTGCCCTGCGACCAACGGCGTGTATTATGTCGAAATCATTAACGGGTCGGGACGCTATCTTGGCGATTACCGGCCGGGCGAGCCTCTGGGGCAATTAGACGGCACGGTACACGGAACGGCCGATTATCCAAGTTTGTTTATGCATGCCAATACAGGTATTACCTTTGATCTGGATGCGATTCGGGACGCGATGCCGGGGATTTCTGTGACTGCCTTTACCGCCAAAGCGGGGCTGTCTTCCCGGGCGCCGCGCGAGGGGAACGCGGATTTTTGGGTGCTTGTTGACGGACAGGTGCGATTTTCGCGTCAGGGCGTTCGCGACAAAGGGCTGGCGTTTGATATCACTGTTCCGCTGGCCAAGACGGATCGTTTTCTGACCCTTGTGACGACCGACGGTGGGGATGTTGATCGTCCCGGAACGGAATTTGGGCTGGGGACCGATTCGGATTGGTGTGTGTTTGGCCGACCTGTATTGAAATTGAGTGAGCGATAAGGACCGCTTCGTTCCGGCCGAGAGGGTGCCGATAGGACGAACTGAACAGCGGTATCAACAATGAAACAGGTTTTGGCGGGTG
This sequence comes from Planctomycetota bacterium, assembly GCA_012519365.1. Classification (GTDB taxonomy): domain Bacteria; phylum Planctomycetota; class Phycisphaerae; order Sedimentisphaerales; family Anaerohalosphaeraceae; genus T3Sed10-213. The sequence continues at coordinate 18,556 of JAAYQH010000110.1, forward strand.
GTCCGTCAAAATTAAAGTAATGTTTTTTTTGTGGAGGTTTATGATGAAAAGGAAAGTCCTGTTTTTGGCAGTGGCGGTCAGTATCTGTGCGACTCTTGCCCATGCCGGTACCGTGGCCTACTGGCGGTTTGAGGAAGGCCCGGACGGCGCCCAAGTCTCACACGGCGGCCTGCCCGACGGTGAGTTTTATCCCGGTGTTGTTGATGTCAGCGGCAGCAACAACAACTTGTCCGTCTGGAACGAAAGCTGGGCCGGCTACATTTACCGCAGTGAAACGGCCTATTCGAAGGTTCCGCTGAACGGGTTTGAGAACAACTACAGCGTCAAGAACTCCGGCGGTTATCCGGCGATGTGGACCGATTCCAGCTCCAGCATCAGCAAGATTACCCCTGCGGCCTTTACGATCGAGGCCACGTTCAAGTTGGAAAACGGCGGCTACAAGACCATCGTCGGACGCGACAGCCGAGGGTCCGTGACCCAGGGCGAAAACCCCAACGCTGATTTGGCGGCGCTGTATTTCCAGACGGTTCCCAATAACGGCTTTGCCATCAAGTTCTGCGATGTTTCCGGCTATTGGCACGAGGCAATCGCCCCGGAGAATTCCTACATTGGGTTTGATTGGGGGACCGATCCGGACGGCGAACAGGCTCCGTGGTACAGCATGGCCGCGGTGAGTGACGGCGCCACATTGTCGCTGTATCTGATTCAAATCGGCAGCGGCGAAGGCTGGAAACTGATTGCCCAGACCGACCTGACCGCAAGCGGCAGCCCGAATACGGCGCTGACGGCCGGCACCGGTGACGGCAACGACTGGGATGCGGGCAACTGGACGGTCGGTCGCGGCCTCTATGCCGGCGGCCATGGCGATCGGGCCTATGGGTACATTGACGAGGTGCGGATCAGTGATTCAGCGCTGTCGGTCAGCGAGTTCCTGGTTCCTGAACCTGCGACGCTTGTTATTCTCGGTCTTGGCGGACTGGGACTGCTTAAACGCCGCACGCGTTAATTGAGTACGCAGTCTGTAAAGAAATAAGGCAGCGGG
>JAAYQH010000111.1 GCA_012519365.1 Planctomycetota bacterium
AATCCCGCCGCATGTACCAGACCAACATCAGGAATCGAAATACGCCCCGTTTCTGTGACTACATAGTCATTGACATAGGTCTGACCTTCCTGATACAGTTCGTAAATACTGATGCGGACAATATCACCGGGACCAAAGACATAGTCAGTTTCGAACTCCACCAAATCTTCGGGCCGAGGCGGCTCTGCGCCCTCATACGTAGGCGACGGCTCATCGGCCACGCCCAGCGTGTCCAGAATGACGTTCACCGCAGGTGTTGGCTCAAATCGCCCGATTTGCGTCGGGTCCAGCGGATCGTTGTAGCAGCCCGTCAAAAACCAAAGTCCGAAAAGTGCCAGTCCGGTCAATACGATTGTTTTTTTCATAATCCCTGTACCCGTAAATGAGGACCTCTCTTCTGTATGCATTGTCTGTTGGCGTTCAACATCTCAATCCATACCCGTTTCCCAAATAATAGCGAATAAAACTCTATTTATTATAGATTTATAAATAGTTTATCAACAGCAGTCAAAGGAAAAATACAACTTTTAATATCGAACGTTGAGCGTTGACGCTTAAGGGGAATTAAAGAAGACAATCCAATCGGCGCAAAATCTCCTGCCGTGGTACATATCACATCTGATAATGTCCTCTGTGGGTGTAACCATCACATCATCCAGGCCCTGTGTTTCGCTTGAAATTATTCGTACCATGAAACAGAAGGTGCTTTCCCTTCCGAATTTCTCCCAGGTATTTATAGTACTGATAAGGCAGGTCGGTTCACGGAATCTGTGATTTTAATCCAAAACAGGACATTTTACTTTACTTGACTTTGAATATCCTGTTGTACCAGTTTATCTTGAACGATGCCGGCTTGTTTGGCAAGCCGAACTTCATCGCCGGCGCGTGCTTCGGAAAGTTTTTTTTGCAAATTGGCATCTGCGACTGTCCCAAGTATACCATATAATCGCTCAATGATATCTTTAACGCATCGAACTACATCCGGCACCTTGCAGGCCAGGGCATTGACAAGGCAGTCGGTTGCTTCGGGGATGGTCAAGCCATTTTGCAATATAATATCTGCCAATTCGTGATCCGGCGCCCGTGACAAATCCACCGCCAGGCGAACGGCATCGATATGTTCGGGCAATTCCTGTCCGGCAATAAGATGGTACACCCGGATATAGTCGCGCAACAGACGAATCCAGCGATGATCAGTGGTAAAAGCATTATAAGACAGTTCGCTGTACCGCAACCGACGCGGCCGCCCATTTTTGTCAACGTAACGAAGGCGATGTCCACGGTAGAAAATTTCAACTGCATCCAACAAGGCATCAAGCAAGGCCTCGCCATTAAACCCGCTGAATTTGATGCCGTTTGAGGGCATGTCTTTGTCCCCAAAGTCTCTGTCCGACACCGTGCTGATCAGCCCATCCTGATGGTGCGCCACCACAGGCGTACCGCCGGCATGGGCCTCCTGCTGGCTGATACCGCACGGCTCACCAACTTCACCGCCGGAAGGCATTACAAAATATTGACTGCCGACGTACACGTTACGATAGAGCGACGGCGACAAAGAGCCTTCCGGATAATAGGCAAATCGCCCCTGAAATTCGGGCTGGGCAGCGATTCGACGGAAGTGCATATCAAAGCGGCGACCGTCGAAGCTGTCTTCGACCCGACCGCAAATTACATATTGAATTCGCGGATCGCACGACAAGAAAAACTCAAGCACTGTCTGCCCCATCATTTTCCACGGCTCATAGATGACGCATCGCCGTCCCTGGCTCACATAAACTTTCCAATCGACAAGCAATTCAAAGCCTTTTTGCTTGCAGATGCGGTGCAACATCGAAAAAATCACATGGTTTCTGCCCGTCTCGTCGGGTTTGAGACGAATATTCGGGTCGTTTTGCAGGGCGGGTTTGGCCAGTTTTTTGGCTCGGCTGTACTTGGCAAACAGTCGTTTTCGGGCAGCCTTGTCGTATACTTCAAGAATGCTCTTTTTCGAACGAAACCAGAAACGCTGTCGGGCGGCCATATTAAACCCGTTTCGCAGGCCGAAAAACCGTCCCTGGGCCTCAAGACGTGCGAAATGATCGGCATGCTGAAAGACGCTCGGTTCGGCCAGAATTCGAGATTTCATCGCCTGACTGACGGTCCCGATATAATCGGAAGTTTTGAGCATAATAGAGGTCATGTCAATTCGAGGTGTACTGCCGTTACTGTCCAGACAGATATCTGAATGCCCGACCGCGTCCAGCCCGATTACCAGAGAATAATAATATCGCTTAAACGGATTGGCCTCATCCATTACAATACTATAAGACGGATGAGGGTTGTGCATCATACTGCCCACATGAGTGTGGCTAAAATGCGGGTCTTCGTGATAGATGGCCCACCGTTTCAAATAAGCCGGCAGCAGCCACGTCGGCCATTCATTCGTTTGAATGATAGACGGATAGTAATTATAGGCCCGCAGCGCCTCGAGGGCTCCCTGTGACAAAATGCGTGCCCGACGAAACTTGTCTTCACAGGTCAGCCCCCCGTAGGGAACATCAAGATATTTGGCGTTTTCGAGATACAGCACTTCGACGCGGCTGCGTTTGCCATGTTTGATGCGCAGCAAATTGCTTCTGAGAATGTTGACGATGTCCGGTACGGTATTTTGCTGGATACTTTGAGTGGTATCGTTAAATTCCGGAAACTGAATCGCAAAACTGTGCCCGTCATAGCGCGGGGCAAATGTCTTGAGGATGCGTTCACGGCTGGACTCATACAGCGGCGTGACAACCACCACATGAAATCCCAACTCGCTGAGCACATCGGCAATATCTGTCGTATAGATGCCTACTCCGCCGGCATTACCGCTGAACTGGGACTCCGGCGAAACCAGCGCGATTGTCCCCAGATTCATCCCCTGCAGAATATCGGCCGCAGAACGGCACAGAAACGACTCATAGCGTTTTTTGATGTTTACAGCAATGCGCATCAAATAGTCAATGACGGTTTGCCGCAGTCGTAACTGATGTTCGCTGATCTCAGCCAGCAGTTCAGCCAGAGCCGTATGACCAATCTGGTTCTTTTTGAAAATCCACGTCGCCAGTTCAACAAACAGGTCGCTGAATTGCTCAAATCCTTTTTGTCCGCCTTGCTCAAGTGTTTTTGAAAAAACCTGAGCGACATAGGAATAGCGGATTCGATCGTGTCGTCCATAGCGTTGATACCGCGAAAACGAATCCAGCAGCAGTTGTTTTGAGGCGCATTTCTCGTCGGTCTTGTCCAGAAACTCAAACACATGCGAGGAAACCGGCTCAAGTATTCCGCCGAACCCCAACCGCATCAGTTCAAGTCCCGACCAGAATTCACGACGTCCCCTGCGAGTCCGTCCCTCTGCGTTGTTGTAGCGTTCGATGGCTTCATAGATGTGCTCGGGGTTGAAGATTGATTCATTCAGCAAGAAATTGTAATAGCGGGCGACGGCTTGCTGGCCTTCATGGTAAGGATTCGGGAAGTTAAAGACACCCAAAAAAATCTGCCGTTTGGTGGTGCGCAAAAAAGCCGCAATACGCCCATTACCAGTATAAACCGGCTCAATCGTCCCCCGTACAAAAGCCGGGTTGTCATTGACAAACTGATACAGCCCGCGAAGATATTTCCCAAATCCCCGCAAGATCGGATAATTCTCCAAAATTTGGTTGCGTGTGCGTGCTTCCTCGTGCCAGGGATGACGAAAGCGATTGTTGACCCAATGCTTCCAGCACTCGGTATAAGCAATGTCAAACCGTTCGGTCATTGTTCCCGCTTCCGGGCCCGGCAGGCGGCTGATATGATACATCAATGGTCCATATGCGCTCAGGGTCAAATACGCCGCCACCGGCCAAATCATATTTTGGTAGTTACTGGCCGGGGATTCTTCGTCGTGGCTGTTGAACAGCGAGAGCGTTTGGCCGCCGCAGGTGTTGTAAATTCTCGCCAGATACTTGATATTGTCATTGAGCCCCAGCGGCGCATCGGGTGTTTGGCCGCTGCGGATAGTCTCCATATTTTTAATCAGCGAATTGTACGGAATAGTTCCCGCCTTGAGCATTCGTACTTCGTTGCCGTGCCATTGCTCCGAATAGACCAGCAGCGCGTTGGGGACGGTTTTCTGGATTTTGTAGCAGATATACAACAGTGAGATGTTCGGTTCTTCGGTTTTGCGCAGGTCAATCGGCTCGTAACCGCCCACTGTGACCTCGCCAAACAGACGGGCTGAGCGGTGTTGTCTCGGATCTACGGGGAAAACCGTGTCGAATCCATGGCCCACATCCACACGAAGGCCAAAGCCCAGTTTGGTCAATTCAATACCGATTTCGGCCAACTTTTCGACATTGTCAAAATCACGCATGTTGACCATAAAGCTGTCGAGCCACTCACTCCATTCGCCGTCCCAGCCGGCCCGCCGTGTCAAAACGCCTTTGTCATTCAAAATGTAAACTGGAAAATGATAATCATATTCCGAATTGGCTCGGGAAAAGTGCGACAACATACACAGCAAAATTTTCATGCCCAGCGCGTCGGCTTTTTCCCGCAGCCTCAACAAGGCCTCCAGTCCGCCCAGATCACGGCGAACCGTTCGCCCGTCCAGCACGGAAAAGACCGACGGATCCGGCCCTGCCTCACCGGCCCAGCCCAACTCCAGCGCGCCGAGTGGATAAATCCGTGTATAGCCTTCTTTGCGAAAATCTTCAAGTTGGGCCGCAATATCATCGAACGTCCCATAGACAAACAGGCCTCGTTCATCGCGGACCGGCATATAGTTGGAATCCAGTTTCAGATTCAGGGTATCGGCGTAAAAACTCAGCACCCGCTGTCCTCGTTCATCGGCCATGGATTTGATCAGGCCGGAGGAGTTTTCGTGGAATTCTTCCCATTGCCACGTTTTGCCGTTGTTCAATGAAAACTGGACTGCGTAATGACTCCAGCCGTTGCGTATCGGCAAGGTGGCCGTAAACCGCACCACACCGCCGGCGGGCCTGGAATGCGACTGTTCCATCAAAACGGGCTTTTTGCGATAGCCGTTCAGCGACCAGAGAATCCGAGCCTGAATGCGGTCGCTGCGAACAGTATGCGGCTTGGGGATATCAACGGTAATCGTACGCGGCTCCGAACGCAGTACGATGCGGTTGACACGGCTCGGCGGAAACGTTGGCGGACGGTCGGTCAGCACGTCCTCAAGCAATCGGCTGACTTCCAGGTTGACCGACCGGCAAACGCTTTTGTCGGAGATATTCCAGTAATACAATGCCGAATACAACAAACGGCGCGATTCTTTGACGTGCTCTTTGCGGCGAATCTTTTGCCGCAGCTGCTTGATCGCCTCTTTGACCTGTCGCAAGTCATCCGAAAGCAGCATCGATTCCAATGCTTCAAAATCCGGCTCTTTAGCGTAAAAGTTCAAACGCTCGATCCACCGGCGGATCCATCGGCCGTGATCATGAAAGAGGTCGACGCGAAGATTCCGATACCGAATCGATCGACAGGCCGAATGAGCGGACATGGCATCCAGCGTGTCGGGTGTACAGATACGTACCGCCTTGTACAGGTTGCCGGCAAAGTGATAAACAATCACCAAACTGTTCTCTTGCCTGTACAGAGACTTAAAATCCATCAGCATGCGTTCGACTCGGCCTGTTTTGACCGAAAACGATGGGCTTAGCTTGCCGATTTCTTCGGCCATAACCCCCTTGATCTTGGGGCGCAGACGGGCTTTGGCACCCATCGCCGCCAAAAACAACGCAACGACCGCCCCGGTCTGTGCCAGCCATTGCCAGAACTCATCCAACAAAACCAAATGATCCGCCTGCCTGAGCGTTTCATACCAATCCGGCTCATCAAAGGCGGGTGAGGATGCCTTCATTTCAGACAACGTTCCGGCCAGGATATCTTTATGCGATTGTAAAAACCGCAGGCTGTGCAGCCGCACCTCGGTAATATGCAATTCCGGATGACACAGGTGGTAAAATACCCTCTCCAGCACACCCACCAGTAAACGCTGACGCTGAGAAACGCGGCGTTTTTCCGGTCGAAGCAGATGGATATTCATCGCGATTTCGTGAGGCATCAAGCGGGCGGTACCCTGCTCAAATGGATAAAGACGAAGCTGTATCGTTTTCTGGGTCAGTATCTTATAAAGAGCAGGGCAATCTTTCTTCAGGCAGGCTGCCGTTTCCAAAAGGGCGGTTTCAAGAATCAGCCGTTCGTCCTTTGCAAGCTGTTCAAAAGCCGTGTCGGAGCTGATGAAATGAACTTGGCAAGACGCATCAAAATGGAGCACCAATACTGTGTCCATCAGTTCCCAATGTTTTCATGATCAGTGTTTTTTAAGAGCCGGCTCGCAGTCGTCCATGAACGCTTCTCACGTCAATTTCAATTATAGACTTTCAGGAATTTCTTTTCAAGGTTTTTCTTGCGGAATTATCGTTCCGTTGTTATAGGACCATCGTTTCAAGGGTAATGAAAAATAAAAGTGGACTTTCTTGCCGCATCGGCTATAATACATCCGTTCGCTGGGGGTGGTTTGTCCGTAATTGTAAGCGGGGCAAATCTGAGAAACACCCTTCGAACCTGATCAGGCTGTCTGTGCGTCTTTTTGAGGTGCTGCAGGCGAACCTGCGTAGGGAAGCGAGTTGACCGAATCAACGCCAAATTCGAAGATCGCTTCCGAACAGTGAAGCGATTTTTTTGTTTTTTGGGAGTCTTATTGATGACAACACAATTGCAATGGGCCCGACAGGGACAAATTACCGATGCGATGCGTCGTGCGGCCGAACGCGAAGGTCTCGACGCCGAGACGCTGCGCCAGGAACTGGCCGCTGGTCGGTTGGTTATTCCGGCCAATACTGTTCATCTGGCAGATAACCTTGACCCGTGCGCCATCGGCAGGGCGGTCTCGTGCAAAGTCAATGCCAACATTGGCTGCAGCAGCGTTCGTTCGTCGCTTGACGGCGAAATCGAAAAAATGAAAGTCGCCCTTGAGGCTGGTGCCGATGCGATGATGGATTTGAGCACCGGCGGCGATCTGGATGCCATTCGGCAAAAATTGTTGGCGATTTGCCCCGTTCCATTCGGGACCGTCCCGATATACGAGGTTATTGTCGGACGGGACGTCGAACAAATCGATCACCAAACCATCCTCGACGTCGTCGAAAAACAGGCGCAGCAAGGGGTGGACTTTTTTACGATTCATGCCGGCCTGCTTCGGGAATATCTGGATTTGGTCAGCAATCGGATTTGCGGCATTGTCAGCCGTGGCGGGGCGCTCCTGGCCAAGTGGATGACTTACCACAATCGGCAGAATCCGATGTATGAGTTGTTTGATGATTTGTGCGGGATTATGCGAGCGTATGATGTGTGCTTTTCGCTGGGCGACGGCCTAAGGCCCGGCTGCATAGCCGACGCGACGGATGCCGCACAAATGGCCGAATTGCGAACTTTGGGCGAATTGACGCAGCGGGCGCAGGAAAACGGCTGCCAAGTTATGGTCGAAGGTCCGGGCCACGTCCCGTTCGACCAAATCCGCTACAATATGGAGATTCAGCAGGAAATCTGCAAGGGGGCTCCTTTTTATGTGCTTGGCCCGCTCGTTACCGATATCGCTCCGGGCTATGATCATATTACCAGCGCCATCGGCGGCACCGCGGCGGCCTGCTACGGGGCCTCGTTTCTGTGTTACGTCACGCCGCGTGAACATTTGGGGCTGCCCAATGCCGATGATGTGCGAAAGGGAGTCATCGCCTCCAAAATCGCCGCCCATGCCGGCGATGTCGCCAGAGGCTTTGGCAACGCGGCCCAACGCGACCGCGATTTAAGCACCGCCCGCGCAGCCCTGGACTGGCAAACCCATTTGGATTTGGCCATCGATCCGCTGACAGCCCGCACGATGTATGAAGAGGCCTGTCGCCAGAGCCGAATGCCTGCCGATACAAAAGGCGAGGATTATTGCACCATGTGCGGAAGAGAATGGTGCAGCGTTCGTATAAATAAAGAGCTAAAAAGTCGCATTAAGATGTAAGTTCGAGTTCATATACGCGTTTTATCCGAAAAATTGCTTTTCCTATGCGGTTTTTTTGATAAAATACGGCAACGTCGTGGAGAGGTGTCGGAGTGGCTTATCGAGCAGCCTTGGAAAGGCTGTGTAGGGCTTGTCCTTACCGCGGGTTCGAATCCCGCCCTCTCCGTTTTTTCAGTCCATTGAAGAGCATTTACCAGTTTTTGCCAATAGCGAGGGGAAAGGGAGTGGATTTTTCATTTGCTAAACCTTCGTTTTTGATGTCCTCTTTTTTCTCCACTGTCAATCACGTCGCGATGCGTTTTTTGGTTTGATTTCAACGATCCAGGGGTTTACTCATATGACAGCGCTAAATTTGCTCAAGAAAGGTAATGTGGTTTGCCGATGAACTCTTCAACGCGATATAATATGGAGAGTTTGATTATGAATTACGACCAGTTGGCTTCCTTTGAGCCGGCCTTGGCG
>JAAYQH010000112.1 GCA_012519365.1 Planctomycetota bacterium
CCTATTAACTCCCCCTCATATCCACATGTCATTCCTTGACACCTCCCCATACCGTCATCCCGAGCCCCTATACTGTCATCCCGAGCGCAGCGAGGGATCCATCCCCGCCTCAAGCGATTCCCATTAGCCCCGACGGGGCACCAAGTCCACGGCCAGCCTGATGTTCGTTTGCGTTCGTTCGTGTTCTTTTGGGCAACATTCTTGCCGGGCCTTTGTACCAAAACCCATTCATTTTCTTCTCTCACCATGGTATAAGAAGGGGCGCAGCACGACCGCCCTATACCGCAACTCGGGGCAGCAGAGACCGTGCGGCTCCGTTGGCGGCGTGGTGAGATAAACGCGGGATTATTGTCGCAGAAAGGCCAGATAATGAAAAAAGCATCGGTTTTATACATCATATTGTTGACCCTGACGCTGTCGGCTGGGACTATTTACGCCGATAAAACCTCCTCGCAGCCATTGTGCTGGAAGTTTGACTTTGGAACCGACCTGGCCGCCGAAGGCTGTCAAGCGGTAACCCCCGATACCCTCTATGCGTCTCAAAACGGGTTTGGCTTTCTGCCCGGCGCCGACATTGCCGCCGGCACACGAAACACGGACGACCCGCTGCTCGGCGATTTTTGCGGCAGCGAGAAACCGTTTCTCTTCTCGTTGGACGTCCCGCAAGAGGGCAATTACCGCGTTACGCTGACCTGTGGCCGAAACAAGCCCTCTACAATCGTCCTCAGGGCCGAATCCCGCCGCCTGATGCTGGAAAATATCGAAATCCATCCTGATATCCCCCGGACCTGCACCGTTGTGGTCAACGTCCGCAACAGCAAATTGCCTGACGGCCGCTCGGTCAAACTCAAGGCCCGCGAGACGGACGCGTTCCATTGGGACAACGCCTTAACCCTTGAGTTCAACGGCCAGAACCCTGCTGTCTGTGCCATGAGGGTCGAAAAAGCCGATGACCTGCCCACCATTTTTCTGGCCGGCGATTCGACCGTGACCGACCAAACCCGCGAACCATGGACCTCATGGGGCCAAATGCTGCCGCGGTTTTTCAAACCCGTCGTCGCTATTGCCAACTACGCCGAATCCGGCGAAACCCTCAGCTCATTCATCGGCGAGCGACGACTGGAAAAGCTGCTTACCCAAATGAAGCCCGGCGACTATCTGTTCGTTCAGTTTGCCCACAATGATATGAAACGCGGCACTCCCCGGCAGGTCGGCTACCAAGACTCCCTGCGTCATTTTATCACCGAAGCACGCCGTTGCGGCGCTCATCCGGTGCTGGTTACCTCGATGCATCGCCGACGCTTTGATGACAACGGCAAGGTCATTGATACGATGCAAGGCTTTCCCGAAGCGATGAAGGATGTCGCCATCGAACAAAACGTTCCCTTGATCGATCTGCACGCCATGAGCCGCCTGCTCTATGAGGCGTGGGGGCCCGACGCCTCGGCCGCGGCCTTTGTGGACGGCACCCACCATAACGCTTATGGTGCCTATGAATTGGCCAAATGTGTCGTCGAAGGCATCAGGCTCAACATCCCGGAAGTGGCTGCTTGGCTAACAGAAGATGTCCTGCCGTTCGACCCGGCCCGGCCCGACCCGCCGGAGACCTTCACCCTACCCGCCAGCCCCATGTGGTCGGACATCAAACCGGAAGGCAGTTAATACGCTCCCGACAACCTGAGGAAAATGGACTTAAAAAATGCTGTTTCAAAGCGGAGGGTGCAAAGATGAAAAATCCCGTCGCTCCTTCAAGTAGGCAACGTGATGTCTCTGCCTTGCGAGGCGGCAAATCGCAACAGCAAACAAACACCCAGATTTACGCTCTCGGTGAAACGCCGTTAAGCCCCCTACGGAACCAACGGTATTGAGCCATCAGCAGATCTCGTCCAGAAGGGGCCTATCCATCCTTTTATGCCCTGTTACGCCCCGACTGGGCGGCCGAAAAGCGATCCTTGGTTTTCACCCTCAGATGCCCCAAACAAAAGAGCCGAGGATGGGAATCGAACCCACAACCCCAGCTTTACGAAAGCTGTGCTCTACCGTTGAGCTACCTCGGCACCTCCAAAAGGTGGCCTGGCCACCTGTTCACCAACATCTGCGCATCTACGCGTTTACTTGCGGCTGATAATTCCGCTTCGGCGGCTTGGTCACCAGCCCCATCCGCATCGCCTTGGCCGAGACGCGGATCCGACAGACCTTGCCGTCCACCACCGCCCGCACCTTCTGGACGTTGGCTTTGAATTTACGTTTGGTGATGCCGGTAGTCTTTTTACCGACGCCGCCCAGGTATTTGGCCTTACCGCGAGTGGCATAGTTTTTGCCTGCGCGGGTCTTTTTACCCAAAAAATAACATTCTCGTGCCATCTTTCAACTCCCGTGTTTGTCGCTCAGCCGCCGACGCGGCCGCAGAGCAGTTCATCTCATTATCATCTTCAAAGCCGTATAACTATAGAAATTTTCACCCGTTTTGCAAGACATTTCACAGAAAAAACC
>JAAYQH010000113.1 GCA_012519365.1 Planctomycetota bacterium
AACGGCGATGCGTTTCTTGACCCCATTGGCATCGGTCATAAACCGCACCCGCGTGCCGCGGGACGTTTTGGGATTCACCGGCAGCACATTGCTGATGTGAATCGGACGTTCCACCCGAATCCGTCCGCCCTGCGGATTTCGCTGTGTCGGACGCACGTGCTTGTACACGAGGTTTACGCCTTCAACCAGGACGCGATTCTTATCGGGCAACACCCGCATCACCTTGCCGGTTACGCCTTTGTCGTCGCCGCAAATCACCTCGACCAGGTCGCCTTTTTTGATGTGTCTTGCCATAATACGCTCTCTATTCCACCTCAAGCCTTAAACCACTTCGCCGGCCAATGAGATAATCTTCATAAAATTCTTTTCTCGCAGTTCACGTGCCACCGCGCCGAAAATACGTGTCCCGATGGGATTATTTTCAGCATCGATAAAGACCGCCGCATTGCTGTCGAACCGCACATAGCTGCCGTCAGGCCGTCGTACGGGGCTTTTTGTCCGGATAATAACGCACTTATGCACTTTCTTTTTATCCAGCTGACAGTTGGGCAGATGCTTCTTGATTGCCACACAGATCACATCGCCCACCGTTGCCGTCGGACGGGTGTACTTGCCTTTGCCGGAACTGCACTTGCCCAGCACCTTGATGCACTGCGCCACTTTCACGCCGCTGTTATCGGCAATTTCCAACATGGTTTCTTGCTGAATCAATGGTCTGCCCTTTATTCAATGACTGCCTTTTTCACAATATTCACAAGCCGCCAGCTGATCATCTTGCTGATGGGACGGCATTCGGCGATATCCACAATGTCGCCCACCCCTGCCTGATTGTTCGGGTCATGCACGCCCAGCTTGGTTCGCCTGCGGATATATTTGCCGTATTTAGGGTGCTTGACGAGGTAATCAATCTGCACCGTAATACTTTTGTCGCCGCGCTTACTGGTGACCACGGCGCGTCGGGTTTTTTGTGTTATTTTGGTTTGGGTTTCCATGCCTTTACTGGCCCTTCAACTGGTCTTGTCTGATGATCGTTTTAATCCGGGCAATATCGCGACGGACATCACGAATTGCGTGCCGATTTTCAAGATTTTCCGTGACGGCCTGGCTGCGCAGGTCAAACAGTTTGCGCTGCAATTCCTGGAGCTTCTCCAGCCGTTCGTCCGGTCGCAAATCGCGTATTTGTGAAGCTTTCATACAGTCCTCGATCCAATGCTATGACGACGTGTTACAAAACGGCAGCGAACGGGCATCTTATGCGCCACACGCAGCAAAGCGGCCTTGGCGACCTCTTCATCGACGCCGCCGATCTCAAACATCACGGTACCAGGCTTGACCACGGCAACCCAGCCTTCAATTTCGGCCTTCCCTTTACCCATTCGGGTTTCCAGCGGTTTGGCCGAATAGGAGTGATCCGGAAAAATCCGAATATACACCTTGCCTTCGCGTTTGAGATAGTGCGTTGCCGCGATACGTCCGGCTTCAATCTGACGACCGGTAATCCAGTGCGGCTCAAGTGACTGAAGTCCATATTCGCCGAACGCCACATAATTGCGACGACAGGCGTTGCCTTTCATCTTGCCGCGCTGATGCTTGCGGTATTTTACTCGTTTCGGCATCAAGGCCATAACTTACATCCTCGTTACATCCGGTTAACTGTTGTCGGTCGATTCCTGTCCCTCGGCGGCTTCGGCGTCGGGCGCCGGTCGGCTTTCCCCCCGCGAGCGAGAACCGCGGCTGCGACGGGAGCGGCCTTCGGAGCGATCCGCTCGGCCGCGGCGTTCAGGCCGCTGAACCGGCACGATCTCTTCACCGAACTTGCCTTTGTAAATCCATACTTTAATGCCGATCGTCCCGTAGGTCGTATGCGCCTCGGAGATGGCATAATCCACATTGGCCTCCAGCGTCTGCAGCGGAATGCTGCCAAGTTTCTGGACTTCGCTGCGGGCAATTTCCGCACCGCCCAGCCGGCCGCTGACCATTATCTTGACCCCTTTGGCTCCTGCGTTCATCGCCTGCTCACAGGCCATTTTGGTCACACGACGATAGGAAGCACGCTTTTTTAACTGAGCGGCAATGTTTTCACCCACCAGTTTGGCATCCAGTGCCGGCTCTTTAATCTCAACAACATTGACGTTGATCTTGCGGTCGATCAGGTCCTCCAGCTCTTCACGAAGTTTATCCACCTCCGCACCGCGCGGCCCGATGACCAAACCCGGCCGTGCCGTAAAGAGCGTAACCTTCACCTCGTTGCGTGTGCGTGCGATTTCCACTTTGGACACCGCCGCAAACGGAGGCTGCTGGTTGAATTTCTTGTCCACATACTGACGAATCTTATAGTCTTCCACCAAAAAGTCACCGTAGTTGGCTTTTGGCGCAAACCACGTACTCTGCCAGCCCAGCGTGATTCCGGTTCTAAACCCGATTGGTGATGTCTTCTGACCCATACTGTACCCGTTTCTTGTTATACCTCGGCTACCGTTATATGAATATGACTGGCTTCCTTGCGGATCGGATGCGCCCTGCCGCGATCCTTGGCACGCCAAGCCTTGGTGCCCAGTCGCCGGCCGGCCTGATCCACACGCGCCTCGGCCACAACCAATTCTTCTTTATCCGCCTCTTCCTCTTCCGCGTTGGCAATCGCATTGGCCAGTACCTTTTTAACCGCCTCGGCCGCACGCTTGTGGGTAAACGTCAGCAGATCCAGGGCGTCCTGCACATCGCGCCCGGCGATCAACGCCGTAACCAATCGCGCCTTTCGTGCCGACATCGGGGCATAGCGATACGTCGCACGCCATTCCGAAATCTCCGCCTTGTCGACATCCAGTGCTTCAGCCAGCCGCTCAACATCTTGACGGCTTGGAATGGGTTTATATAAACCCCGACGCCAGTTTCGAATCGCGGCAGTCGCGTCTTTGATACTCATTCCGCCGTGCGCCAGATGTCCGGCCAGCTCAGCGTCGCTGATGCTGCGCATTTCACATATTTGATTTAGTTTTTTTCCGCTTAACATAGTGTCAACCTTATTTGTGTCTGTCGGCACATTATCCTGCATTCAACTCGGCCACTTACCCTTTTTTGCCTCCCGAATGACCTCGGAAATTCCGCGTCAACGAAAACTCACCCAACTTGTGGCCGACCATATCTTCAGTGACAAAAATCTTATGGAACATTTTGCCGTTGTGCACCATAAAGGTAAACCCGACGAATTCGGGAATGATCGTACAAGCCCGTGCCCACGTTTTAATCGGTTCGCGGGAACCGGAGTCGATCTGTTTTTGTACCTTTACGAACAGCTTCTCGTTGACAAAAGGTCCTTTTTTTTGCGAACGTCCCATTCACTGTCCTCAACATGATAGTTACGCGGCTGTGCCGCTTCACTCATTTAACCCGTAATGCGTATAGCCTCTTGACGTTACACCACCAACTGCTGGCCACGGTTGTTTTTCCGCCGGCGGATAATCCGACGATTGCTGACCTTGCGGCGATTGCGTGTCTTTCCGCCTTTGGCCAGGACACCGGTCGGCGAACACGGATGCCGTCCGCCGTTG
>JAAYQH010000114.1 GCA_012519365.1 Planctomycetota bacterium
CATAGACTTCATCCATTCGAAACGCATTGGCATTTTCCAGCTCGACATAGGGACCTTTGCGAGCCTGAATGTTTTCCGTCGCCGTTTCCCAGTTAGCAATATCATAATCCGGATGGTAAACAACTGGCTCAATGATATTACCAAGCTTGTCCACCACCTGATTGCATCCATCGGCCCTGAAATCTGAATTGGGATGGAACCCCAAATAGTCATACCCCACCATCGCCTCGGCCAATTTATTGGCCCCGACATAAGGAGTGGGATCGGCTAACTTTTGCGGACTGCTGTCAGAATGCCAGGAATTATCATTGGACTCGGGATAATCGCCGAAATCACCCCTAAACATCTCCAGTCCCGAGGTAATCGCATGGAACTGAGCCCGTTGCTGAACTTCTTTGGCGCGATCCTTGACCAGTGCCAGAGCCGGCACCAGCAATCCGATCAGCAGCGCAATGACCGCCATCACTGTCAGCAGCTCGACAATGGTAAAGCCTTTGTTTTGTCCGGTTCGTCTCATTTTCTTGTCCTTTCGCAATTCGTATCTCTAAAAGTTCTTCTAAAAACCACCACCTGTTTCTGACCTCTGTCTTCCGACACATCACATCAACACTTGAATCATCGTCACCATCGGCAAAAACATCGCCAACACAATCGTTCCGACGATACCGCCTAAAAACACGATCAACAGCGGCTCCAACATGCTCATCATCGACCCGACAAGCACATCGGCCTCTTCATCAAAGTTATCAGCCACCTTCATCAGCATCTTGTCCAAATCGCCCGTCTCCTCGCCCACATCCACCATGTTGACCACGATGGAATCGACCGTCTTGGACTGACGCAGCGGGTTGGCAAACGTATCACCCTGCCGAATCGCCTGATGCACCTTGCCGAGCATGCGGGCGTACACCTCATTGCCGCTGGTCTCACGTGTGATGTTCAGAGCCTCCAGAATCGGCACACCGGCCCCGATCAGTGTCGCCAAGGTACGTGTCCAACGGGCAACGACCGTCTTATAGGATACTTTGCCAACCACTGGCAAATGCAAAAAGAGCCAGTCCAGACCATAACGGGTATAATAAAATCGGCGCAACAGACGATAAATGGCCACCAGAATAAAAGGTATCGTCAACACCATCAAGGCGTTGAGCCCCTTTCGCCCCTGAAGCCATGTGCTCATCGCCAACAACCCTCGCGTCAGTCCCGGCAGCTTGCCCTTGCCGTCACTCATATCCGTCAGCACTTCGGCAAAGGTGGGAACAATAAAAATCATCAGTCCCATCACAATCACAAACGCCACAAACAGTACCACGATCGGATATACCATCGCCCCTTTAATCTTGGATTTAAGCCGCTCGGATTTTTCCATAAAATCCGCCACACGGTTAAGAATCACATCCAGCACACCGCCCACCTCACCGGCAGCCACCATATTCACAAACAGCCGGTTAAAACAACGCGGATACCGACTCAACGCCTCCGAAAACGTCGCCCCGCCTTCAATATCCTCGGCCACATAACCCAGTATCCGCTTAAAAGCACCGGGCTTTTCCTGCTCTTCCAGAATCCGAAGCGAGCGAAGAATCGCCAGACCGGCATCCTGAAGGGTGGCCATTTGACGGGCAAATTGCGTCAATTTCTTTGTCTTGACCTTGGCGTTGACGCCGTGGCGTTTGGGGGGCGCTGCGGCCGCTTCGGCCTTGACTTTCCGCGGCGCGTTCTGCGCACGCACCTTGGTAGGAAACAGTCCTTTGTTGCGGATCTTACTGATCGCCTCTTTACTGCTGAGGGCCTCGATTTCCGCTTTGACTTCCTTGCCGTTTGCATCCAACGCGGTATATTGGAATACTGGCATCGTTTATACCTCCAAAAAACGTCCCGAACCGATAATCGAAACGCGCATGAGTTGACAAAAATGACTCACAAAAGCCTTGCTTTCAACATTCTTCACGTCGTCAAGTCCGCTGGGCACCGCCGCGGTGCAATTACTCTTCCGCAGCCAGTGTTTCACGAACAACCTCTTCAATTGTCGTAATGCCGTCATAAATCACTGAAAGACCGTTCTCTCGCAGCGTTTTCATACCCGCCCGTTTGGCCGCATCGCGCAATACCGACGTGGAAGCATGGTTCATAATCAAATCGCGAAGCTCATCGTTCATTACCATAATTTCAAACAGGCCTGTTCGCCCGCGAAAACCGGTATTGTTACACTGATCACACCCTTTGCCGTAATAAAACGTCTTGTCCCCGACATCTTCCGGCATCAGCCCCAATTCCATTAACTGGTCCTCAGAAGGACGAAATTCGGTTTTGCAGTTGGTGCAAATACGCCGCACCAAGCGCTGAGCGACAATCCCTTCAAGAGTCGCCGTAATCAAAAACGGCTCGACCCCCAAGTCAAGCAAACGGGCTATCGAACCGGGCGCGTCGTTGGTATGAAGAGTGGTAAACACAAGGTGACCTGTCAGCGACGCCTGAATAGAAATTTCGGCCGTCTCCAGGTCACGCACTTCACCGACCATCACAATATCCGGGTCCTGCCGCAGGATCGACCGCAAACACTTGGCAAACGTCAAACCAATTTCCGGCCGAATCTGTACCTGAATCAACCCGTCAATATCGTATTCAACGGGGTTTTCCGTTGTAATAATCTTCGTTTCAATATCGTTCAGATCCTTCAGGCAGGAATACAGCGTTGTCGTCTTGCCGGAACCGGTCGGTCCGGTAACCACGACGATGCCGTTGGGTTTATGAACCAGCTGATTGATCATTTTCAACTCCGTGTCGCGAAGCCCCAGCATATCCAGTCTCAGGTCCACCTGCGAGCGGTCCAGTACACGCAACACGACGCTTTCGCCGAACATTGTGGGCAAAATACTCACACGCAAATCCACCGGCTTGCCGCCGACAATCAGCGGAATACGCCCGTCCTGAGGCAAACGCCGCTCGGCAATATCCAGCTGAGCCATCACCTTAATACGGCTGCTCAGGGCCATCGCGATATGTTTGGGCGGAGGCACCATCTCATACAACACGCCGTCAATCCGATAACGCATCTTGTATTCATTTTCGAACGGCTCAAAATGGATATCCGATGCCTTGTCGCGTATGGCCTGAAGCAGCACCAGATTAAGCAGCTTTTTGACACCGGTCGAGTCGGCCATCTCCTTCAGGTCGTCAAGGTCGATGCTTTGGTCACGCCCCTGAAACTGGGTCAACGTGGCATCGCTCTCAATTTCACCGATCAACTCATTCAGACTGGACTCTTCTTCTTTATAGTACTTATCCAGAGCCGCCGAGAGGGCGTCATCATCGGTAACCTTGGCCTCGACCGTAAATCCCATCAAGGTACTCAAATCATCAACCGCCCTAAAATTATCCGGACTGCCAATCACTATCGTCAGCCGATTGCGAGACTTGTCATAGGCAATGGGAATAACACGATAATTACGAGCCATTTGGGCAGGAATAAGATCAAGAACTTCTTGAGGAATCTCAAGAGTCTCAATATCTACAAATTCCATCCCTCGCTGGCCGGCCAAGGCAATCTGAAGGTCACGTTTCTTAATCAGATTTTGCTCAAGCAGAATCTGACCCAATTTGACCTTCCCCCCACGCTCTTTTTGAAGGGCAAGACACTCATGGACCTTTTCACGAGTCAGGAGACCCATTTTTATGAGTATCCGACCCAATGTGCGACCCTTAAGTTCGATAACAGGAGGTATTTTTGTTGTTGCCATAATTCGAACTCTCCGCGTCTCTAAAAACCGACGCCTCTAATATTATATGGACGTTTTGGAAAAAAACAACCCTTTTAGGGTTGGACACTTGGCATAAGAGTCACCAAAACGGGACTATAAACGAAAAAATCCCCCCTCGGCACAGCTTAAAGCATTCCGATGCTAAAAAAGGCATGAGACAATTCTCAAAAATAAATATGAGTTTTTTGGGCAAAAAACACTTAGACACTTTACATATAATACATCGAGTCTCTGTACCCATAAGGCTTTAACAGATCGACAAAAGGAAATTTTACCCGGTTTTCAGAACTTCACCGTATTCATCACCCAATTTTTTCTTGACCTTCAGTGAAGTCCCGGCCTTCTTTTCCGCTTTTTCCAGCATATCACCTGGATTTCTTGCCTTATCCAGCAGTTCATCCAAATCAATCAGATCTTTGTCATACAGCTCCCATAAATGGTCATCCAGCAGCTGCATACCCAGTTTTTTACCAATCTGAATGCTCGATTCGATACGATACACTTTGTTTTCTCGAATCAGGTTGGAAATAGCCGGTGTGACAACCATAAATTCGTACGCCGCTACCCGACCGCCGCCGCGCCGTGGACAGAGCGTTTGACTCAACACCGCAATCAGGTTGGTACTCAGCTGAACACGGATCTGCTCTTGCTGACTGACGGGAAAAGCATCAATGAGACGGTTGACCGTCCCTTGACAGCCGGTGGTGTGCAGTGTACCAAACACCAAGTGACCGGTTTCGGCAGCACTCACCGCCGCTTCCATCGTTTCCAGGTCACGCAACTCACCGACCAGAATCACGTCCGGGTCCTGACGCAGGGCTCGCCGCAAGGCCTCGGCAAACGTCGGCACATCCAAACCCACCTCGCGCTGGACGATAATCGATTTTTTATGCTGATGGTAATATTCGATCGGTTCTTCGATGGTGATAATATGCCGGTCAATGGTTTCGTTAATATAGTTGATCATCGAGGCCAGCGTGGTCGTCTTACCCGAACCGGTTGGCCCTGTAACCAAAAACAGTCCGCGAGGACGTCGGCACAACGACGCACATATCTTAGGCAGACCAATTTGATCAAAACTTAACAACTCCGACGGAATCAGACGCAGAACCATCGACACAAACCCTTTTTGGCGAAAAACCGAGGTACGAAAACGCCCGGCATCACCAAACGCAAAACCAAAGTCCGTCCCGCCAACTTCCTGCAGTTCCTGCTGGTTACGTTCCGGAGTAATACTTTTCATCAGGGCGACTGTGTCATCCGCCTCCAACACCTTGGTATCCAATGAGCGAAGCCGACCTGAAATACGCAATACCGGAGGTCGCCCTACCACAATGTGCAAGTCAGACCCCCCCATTTTAATACAAGCTTCTAACAAACGATCAATTTGCAATGCTGCCATTTCTTTTTCCTATCCGAATTAGTGTGCCCTATTGACCTTCAATAAACCTGTCGGCATCCCTTTGATAATAGGCTGCATGCTCCGAATCACCCGTTTTACTCATCCACCACCAGGCCTTCAGCCTGTGTGACATGCGATACTTCCTTCGGCGTTGTGATCCCCCGGAATACCTTAATCCGTCCGTCCTGCAGCAGCGTTTTCATCCCTGACGCAATTGCCGCCTTACGCAGTTCACCCGCAGGTGCCCGAGCAAATGCCAATTCACGCAGTTGGTTATTCATCTCCAACATCTCAAATATTGCGATTCGCCCCTTAAAGCCGGTGCCCTGACAGCGACTACACCCGGCTCCTTTATAAATAGGATGCTTGCGTATCTCGTCCGGCGTGATACTCAACAACCGCAAAAAGTGCGGATCCGGCGATTGATCGACGGTTTTACAATTTTCACAAATCACACGAACCAAACGCTGGGCCATAATGGCCTGAATGGAGCTGGCCACGAGAAACGGCTTGACCCCCATATCAATCAACCGTGTAATCGCGCTGGGGGCATCGTTGGTGTGCAGCGTACTGAAGACCAAATGACCGGTTAATGCCGCTTGAATCGCAATATCGGCAACGATTCCGTCTCGAATTTCACCGATAAGGATAATATTGGGGGCCTGACGCAGCATCGACCGCAGGATCACTTCAAAGGTCAGCCCGATATCCGCGCGCACCTGACACTGATTGATACCGGGGATGTTATATTCCACCGGATCTTCAGCCGTGATAATCTTTTTGTCCGGCCGGTTCAATTCCTGCAATGCCGAATACAGGGTGGTTGTCTTACCCGAACCGGTCGGGCCGGTAACCAGAAAGATGCCGTTGGGACGCTTGATGATTTTTGTAAATCGCTGATAGTCTTCCGGCTCAAACCCTATCGCCTGGATACCAATATTCACTGAATCCGGCCGCAAAATACGAAGCACCGTGCTTTCGCCATGGTAACCCGGCAGACATGATACACGAAAATCAATGTCCTGATTGTCTAATGTTCGCTTGATACGACCGTCCTGCGGCAGACGACGCTCACCAATATCCATTCCGGACAAGATTTTAATACGCGCCAGAATAGGCGCCTGCATATTTTTGGGTATATTGTCGCGCTCCACGCAGACACCGTCGATACGATACCGTACCCGCACACGGTCGGCCATCGGCTCAATGTGAATATCACTGGCCCGCATCCGCAC
>JAAYQH010000115.1 GCA_012519365.1 Planctomycetota bacterium
CGAATCATGTCATGGCCGCCCGCCCCAGCCATCCGTTGACGCGGCCGCCGGCGTCTGAGGCCCAACGCACCGAACCGGTGTGCGATGAGGAGATGCTGGTGGTCTGTCCTTCCTTATGGGCGCTGGCGGGGGTGTTTTGCAAGGCCTTGGCTGGGGTAATTGCAGCGGTTGTGCTGATTGTGTTTCCCTTCGACACGCTGCTGGTGGATCAGGGTGGAGTTTCCGAGAGTGCCGCCGCTTTTGTGGATTCGGCCCTGAACGGGGCCGGTGCGGTGGTGATAGTGGCCCTGATCGTCTGGGCGGTGTACAGGGCCGTTGCCATAAAAAGGATCCGCTATGAGATTACGCCGGATCGGATTGAGTTTGCCCGCGGCATCTTCAGCCGAAAGATTGACAATCTCGATGTGTTTCGCATTGTCGATATCAAACTGCACCGCTCCCTTCTGGACTGCCTGACCGGCGTCGGGGTGGTGACGCTGATGACGCGCGACGAAACCGACCCCCAGTTTCGTTTCGAGAAGGTCAAAGACCCCAAAACCCTTTATGATGTCCTCAAAAAAGCCACCCTTGTAGCCGACCGAAAACAGGGTGTTGTCCATTTAGAATAAACTATAAAACAGGATGTTATGTCGGAAACAGTCGTTGAAGTAAATCAGGTAACGTTTTGTCGCAAACAGCGGACGATTTTGTCCGATGTGAGTTGGCGGATTGAAAAAGGGCGGCATTGGGCGCTGTTGGGGGCCAACGGGTCGGGCAAGACGACACTGCTGAAATTGATTTGCGGCTACGAGTGGCCGACGTTCGGGTCGATCCATGTTTTGGGGCGGCGGTTCGGGGCGTGCGACCTGCGCCACCTGCGTAAACTTATCGGCTGGGTCAGCTCGGCGATGTGTCATCAGCTCCCCGGGCAGGATACAGCGCTGCAGGTTGCGGCCTCGGGGCTGGAGGCCAGCATCGGGCTGTACCGCACATTTGACACCGAGGAGCTGGACAAGGCCCGCCGGCTATTGTCGCATCTCGGGGCTGAGCATCTTGCCGAGCAGCGCTACGGGACGCTCTCGCAGGGTGAACAGCAGAAAACGCTGATCGCGCGGGCGCTGGTCAGCGAGCCGAAACTGCTGATCCTGGATGAGCCGTGCATTGGGCTGGATCCGGCCTCCCGCGAGCGGTTTTTGCGGGATCTGGATGAGTTTGCCGCCCGTGACGATGCGCCGACGATGGTGCTGGTGACCCACCATATCGAAGAAATTCGCCCTTGGGTCGATAGCGTGCTGATGCTTAAAAACGGTCAGGTACTGGCTGCTGGTCAGCCGGCCGAACTGATCCGCAGCGAGACGATGGGGCAGTTGTTCAACTGCCACTGTGTGGTCGGCCAAGGTGACAACGGCTATTGGCTGCGGATGGAAATGGCGGGGTAGGCGATGAGCGAGACTGTGCGTTCGCAATGGGGTCGGCTGATCGCTCTGACCACGGCTCATTTTGTGTTGGATATGTTTCCCGGCCTGATGCACACGATTTTGCCGGCGGTGCAGCGATCGTTTTCCTTGTCCGTGGCGGCCGGGGGCGTCCTGCTGTCGGTGTTTCTGGTTGGCTCCAACGCGATTCAGGTATTGATCGGCCATGTTCGTGAAAACGAAGATCGGCCGTTATTATTGTATATCGGCCTGCTGCTGACATGCACAATCCTGCTGTTTGGTGTGGTCTCTGCTCAGCGAGCAGCGCTGGTGTGGTTATCCGTGATTGCGCTGGTCTGCGGTATGGGCGTGGGGATGACCCACCCCGAGTCGCTCCGGGCGATCCATCGGCTGGAGGGCATTTCCTCCTCGGTCAGCTCAGCGGTCTTTATGGGCGGCGGTGTGTTGGGCTTTGCCTTCGGCAGTGTGAGCAGCACCCACTTGTTTGCACGATGGGGGGTTGCCGGACTGATTCCGTTTTGTGCGGCCTCGGTTGTCACGGCGGTAGTGCTGATGCTGTTGGGTATTCGGCTGGCGGTCGAGCGCGACGAGCAAGCGCGCCAGGCCCGTCGGACAGCCCCAAGACCGGAAGAGCGGGTGCCGTTTGTCGTCGTGCTGCTGATTGCGACGCTGATTGTCAGCTCGGTGCAGTTGCTCATGTGGATTGTCCCGCAGCATATCAGCGAGATCGGGGCGGACTTGACCCACGGCGGCAGAACGGTCTCTTTGTTTACGCTGGCCGGCGGTCTCGGGGGAATGGCCCTGGCGCGTTTTGGCGCTCGGCGGGGCGAATTAAACCTGGTGATTTTGATGTTGGCCGCGGGTATTCCGTTTGTGCTGGGCTATGTTCTGCTGCTACGGTATGCCGTCTCGGTGGTGCTGCTCAGTGTGGGCGGGTTTTTCTGCTATGGGGCGTATCCGATTATGGTCAGTATCGCCCGCAGCAGCAGGGGGCCCAATCTGGGCCGTCGCATGGGTTTGGTGGTCGGCGGCATCTGGCTGGTAGCGTGTGTGCTGCCGATGGTACTGGGGCCGCTGGCCGAGCATGCCGGAACCGGCGCGGTGATATTTTTGTCGCCGGCCGGCTTTATGTTGGCGTTGGTATTGGCGGTTGCGGCCGCGGTGAAAACACACAGACACAAAACAGAAAGCAGCGATGAGTCAAAAAACCATTGATTACGATTTACATATTCATACCCTCTATTGCGGCCATGCGCCGCAGATGACGGTCGAGACAATTTGCCGCCGTGCCGATGAAGCGCACCTTCGGCTGATTGCCATAACCGATCACATCTTCGAGCCGTCGGATTTGAGGGTTATTGAGCAAATTCGCCGCGAGGTGGACACATTGCGGCCTGCCTGCCGCGTGCTGGTCGGGGCCGAGGTGGACGTGGATTGGAACTGTCCCGATGGACGACTGGTCACCGACGACCTGGAGACGCTGGATTATGTCATAGCCGGCTTTCATTATGTGCCGACCATGGGGCATTATCCCTGGTCGGTTGACGAACGGAACATGGACATTGAGCAATTTCTCGACGTGTGGGAACGTTCGCTACGGGGGATTGTGTCCAACGGGCACATTGACACGCTGGCCCATCCGGGGCGGATGCTGGCGGCCTGCACGGAGCTGGATCTGTATTTTGAGCACGGGCTGGCGGTGTTCGAGAAGGTCGCGGCGCTGTCGGCCCAAAACCATATCGCCTGGGA
>JAAYQH010000116.1 GCA_012519365.1 Planctomycetota bacterium
ACCGGCGACCTGGATGAGTCGGCCGAACGGCTCGGCAGCCTCTATGCCGACTCTGCCGAACGGGGTTTTGAGACCCTGGCCCGCTGGGCACCCCGTCTGGTATACTTTATTGTCGTCATCGTGATGGCCTGGTATATCTTCAAAGGCTACAGCACCCTCTACGGCAACCTTGAAACATATTTTCCCCTCTGAGCCACTTGCTTTCTCGCCAAACTTCGATCGGCCCGGTCATCTCAATGACAAATCCCCGCTATTGACCAATTATTTTCACCAGAATACGCTTGGGGCGTTTGCCGTCAAATTCATAATAAAAGATGTGCTCCCACGGCCCAAGGTGCAGTTTGCCGTCGGTAATGGCAACGACCACCTCACGCCCCATCACCTGCCGTTTCAAGTGGGCATCGGCGTTGTCTTCGCAGCCATTGTGGCGGTATTGGTCATACGGCTTTTCAGGGGCGAGTTTTTCCAGCCACACCTCATAATCATGATGCAGCCCCGGCTCGTTGTCATTGATAAAAACCGACGCCGTGATGTGCATCGCATTGACCAGAACCAACCCCTCTTTGACGCCGCTGTCGGCCACGAGTCGTTCCACCTCGCTGTGAATTGAAACAATCGCCCGCCGCCGCGGCACATTCATCCAGAGTTCTTGGGTCAGTGTTTTCATACCGATGTTGTAGCAAAAAAACTGCCAAAAGCAAGTTTTTATAGGCCGCAGCAGTCAAAATACTTCGCGTGGTCAGCGTTAATGCCTTAGTGCCACTGGACTTTCAAAAGTCGTTTTGAACTATTTACAATCGATCGTTGGTGGGGTATAACAGGAACAATGTAATGAAGACGTTAAGAATCAAAATCGTGTTTGTGCTGGCCTTTATGGGTGTGGGGCTGATGGCATATGGCCTTAAGTTTCACACTCAGCCGGTGTTTTCAGAGCATAACGACAAGGGGCTGGCCACGCCTGAGCCGCGACTGAT
Organism: Planctomycetota bacterium; assembly: GCA_012519365.1. Taxonomy (GTDB): domain Bacteria; phylum Planctomycetota; class Phycisphaerae; order Sedimentisphaerales; family Anaerohalosphaeraceae; genus T3Sed10-213. Next base: position 975 of record JAAYQH010000116.1, read on the forward strand.
GAAGGAAGTCAGCATCGGCGGGCTGAAGCGAACCGAGGACGGCCGGTTGCAGCTGACCTACACGGGCAAGCCCCCTGAAGCCTGCCCGACATGAGGCAGTTAAAGGAGGCTGTGGTGGCCACAGTCAATCAATCTCCCTTGGCGCGTTTTTTAAGAAAGATCCTGCCCTATCGGCTATGGGTGCAGATGGGTTTTCTGCTGGTCTGGCTCGATCCGCTGGGGTTGCGGATACACACCCTGTGCGGGCCGGTGTTTCACTGTTATGCCTGCCCGCTGGCCTTGTTCGGCTGTCCGATCGGCGTGATTGCCCAGTTCACCGCATTGCATCTGTTTCCATATTTTGCCGTGGGGATACTGGTTACCGTGGGGATTTTTATCGGCTCGCTGGTATGCGGCTGGATGTGTCCGTTTGGCCTGCTGCAGGACGTGGCGGCCAAAGTGCCGACCCCGCGATTCAAGATCCCCCGTGTGCTGGGGTATTTTCGGTATGTGATGCTGCTCGGAACGGTCATCGCCGTGCCGTACTTTTTCGGCGAAGGGCATCCGTTGTTTATTTGCCGTCTTTGCCCGGCCGGCGGCATCGAAAAGGCCTTACCCGATGTGGTTTCCGCGGCGATCGCAGGCCGCACGATCCCTTGGCCGAATGCCATCAAAATCACCGTCATCCTTGTGTTTATCGTCGCTATCTTTTTTACCATCCGTCCCTGGTGTCGGATCCTATGCCCGTTGGGAGCGATATTCGGCTTTTTCAATCGGTTTTCTCTGTTCACTCTCGACTTGCAAGAGCATCAATGCACCCAATGCGGCCGTTGCCGAATACTGTGCAGTTACGGCATCCGACCCGACAAAACCCCAAACGCCGACCACTGCATCCGCTGTCTGGAATGCACCCAATGCGGACCGGCAGCGCTGAATGCCGCCACCCTGCTGGATGACTCACCGCACAAAGACGACGACCATTGAGGGAAACCGTTGATAAAAACGAATCCCTGCTGACAGAAGCAACGCATTTATGGCGGGCGTTACGTGGCCGGTGGTCAAGCATCCATCTTTTGCTCTTTTTGGCGTTAAAACGCTGTTGCACAATAAAACCCGTTGTATAATATTTGTTTTTGATCGGCCGGCCCTAAGGCGCGATCGACTGTTCAATTCGAAAGCAACATTATGCAGTGACAGGAAAACCGGTTTTTGCGGAGCCATAAAAAATGACCAATACGACGATTACGGCACCAAAGGGGTTTTTGGCAGCGGGATTGTATTGTGGGATTAAAGCATCGGGAAAGCCGGACTTGGCACTGGTTCATTGTCCGACCGGGGCCAAAGCAGCAGCGATGTTTACCACCAACGCCATCCAATCGGCGGCGGTCATTGTCTGCAAGGAGCATATCGGTTCGACTCCGATTTACGCAGCCGTGGTCAACAGCGGCAATGCCAACACGTGCACCGGCGCCAAGGGGCTGGTCCATGCCCGTCGGATGTGCCGCGCCGTGAGCAAAAGCCTGGGCATAGAGACCGAAAAAGTTTTGTTGGCCTCCACCGGCATTATCGGCCATCAGCTGCCGATCGACGCCATCACCACCGGCATTGGACAGGCCGCGGAAATACTCAGCGATACCGCCGAGGCGGGGCTGAACTTTGCCAAGGCAATAATGACCACTGACACCCGCCCAAAACAGGCGTACCGAACCGTCAACTTTGACGGTAAAACCGTTACTCTGGCCGGCACCGCCAAAGGAGCCGGAATGATTGGGCCGAATATGGCCACGACCATTTGTGTGCTGACCACGGATGCCGCCATCAGCAAGCCCATGCTGGCTAAAGCGTTGAAAATCGCCATTGGCAATTCGTTGAACCGTCTGACCGTGGACGGCCATCAAAGCACCAACGACACCGCAATGATCCTGGCGTCAGGATTGGCAGAAAACAAACCGATTCAATCCCAAAAAGACCCCCGATTTGTCCGCTTTTCCACGACATTGACCGATTTGTGCACCGACCTGGCTCGTCAAATGGCCCTCGATGCCGAGGGCGCAACGCGGATGTTTACCGTTCGCGTCCAAGGTGCCGCCACAGCAGCTGAGGCCTTTCGGGCGGCCCGGGCGGTGGCGGACTATGACCTGGTCAAATGCGCCGTTCACGGTGCCGACCCGAACTGGGGGCGCATCATCTGCGCGGTGGGTTCCTGCGGAATTAAAGTAAATCCTGACCGCCTTTGCTGTAAAATCGGCGACACCTACGTGTTTCGCAATGGCAAACCGACCGCCTTTGACGCCAAGAAAGTCTCGGCGGTGATCGCCCAAAAAGAGCATACTATCACCATCGAATTAAATGTCGGCAAATACAATGATTTCTGTTATGGATGTGACTTGGGTCACGACTACATCACCATCAACGCCGACTATCATACATAATAGGCCTTTTGAATCCAAAAGTGGTTTTGCCTTACTTCCCCACCAGCAAGAGTGAAAAAACGCAGCGGAAAAGGCTTGAAAAACCAATTTTAATCGCTAAACTGTCGTCAATTTTAGACACAGAGAAAATTAAACACAGAGAAAAAAGTTAACTTAAGAAAGGAAGGATTATCGTGAAAGGAATTGGAAAAATGTGTGTTTGCGGTCTGCCCGTATTGCTATTGTCGGCACCGGCCTTGGCGGCTGAGTCGGCCGATGAGGGATTCGGGCTGCGGTGGGGTGCACCCCTGGCGGCAATGGCAACAGCCCTGGTGGCATTGTGGTTTGCGCGCTTTTTTTATAAAAAAGTACTCGAAGCCCCGGCCGGAAGTGAAAAAATGATTGAAATCGCCGGCCACGTTCAGGAAGGCGCCTACGCCTATCTGTTCCGCCAATACAAGGTGGTGGCTGTCGTATTCCTAATCCTTGTGCTGATTCTGGGATTTCTGGCTTATGAGGGGATTCAGAACCCCTTCGTGCCGCTGGCGTTCCTGACGGGGGGCTTTTTCAGCGGTTTGTGCGGCTTTTTGGGGATGAAGACCGCCACGATGGCCTCCAGCCGAACCGCTCAGGGCGCTATGGAAGGGCTGAACCGTGGGTTGCAAGTGGCATTCCGCGCCGGTGCCGTGATGGGGCTGGTGGTGGTGGGCTTCGGCCTGCTGGATATCACCCTGTGGTATCTGGTATTGGACAAGTTGGTCTATACCACCAAACATATGCAAGAAGGGCTGAGTCTGTTTGGGTTGACACTGGTGCACGAAGGGATGGATCCGTCCCAGAAATTGATTGAAATAACCGTCACGATGATGACGTTTGGAATGGGTGCTTCAACGCAGGCGTTGTTTGCTCGTGTCGGCGGCGGTATCTATACCAAGGCCGCGGATGTTGGGGCCGACCTGGTCGGTAAGGTCGAAGCAGGCATACCGGAAGACGACCCGCGGAACCCGGCAACCATTGCCGACAATGTGGGCGACAACGTGGGTGATGTGGCCGGTATGGGCGCTGACCTGTACGAAAGTTACTGCGGCTCGATTCTGGCAACGGCAACACTGGGTGCCGCCCTGTCGCTAACAGCGTTGCCGGGCAACCTGACGCCGCTGAAGGCCGTGCTGGCGCCAATGCTCGTAGCGGGCATGGGGATTCTTCTGTCGATCGCCGGCATCTTTATGGTCAAGTGTGAGGAAGGCGCAAGCCAAAAGCAGCTGCTGCGTGCCCTGCTGAAAGGAACACTTGGCAGTTCCGTGCTGATTTTGGCTGCAATGGTCATTTTGGTGCTGACCGGATTTATGACGTGGGGCATCTTCTTCTCGGTGGTCTCGGGATTGCTGGCCGGCGTCATCATCGGGCAGATTACCGAGTACTATACCTCGGATGAATATAAGCCGACCAAGGGGATTGCCGCACAGGCTCAGATGGGCCCGGCCACGACCATCATTGACGGATTCGCCGTTGGAATGACCTCCACCGGCTGGTCGGTGGTAACCATTGTGCTGGGCATCGTGTGTGCGTTCACGTTTGCCCGCGGCTTTGAAAATTTTGCCTGGGGCTTGTACGGTATCGGCTTTGCTGCGGTAGGAATGCTTTCAACACTGGGCATTACGTTAGCGACCGATGCCTATGGGCCGATCGCCGACAATGCCGGCGGCAATGCCGAGATGTGCGGCCTGGGTGAAGAAGTCCGTAAACGTACCGACGCTCTCGATGCCCTGGGCAATACGACCGCTGCGACCGGTAAGGGCTTTGCCATCGGCTCGGCGGCGTTGACCGCGATGGCTCTGCTGGCGGCCTATCTGGAAGAAGTGCGTACCTGGATCAAGAAGCTCATTCTGGCCACGCCGGAGGGAATTGACGGCGTTTGTCAGATCGGCGAAAAGGTCTTTACCTATGCCGATGTGACCACGGCGACCATCATGGATTTCGTCGACGCCTATAATCTGACGATTATGAATCCGCGGCTGCTGGGCGGGGTCTTTATCGGTGCGATGATGTGTTTTCTGTTCTGTGCCATGCTGATCAAAGCCGTCGGTCGAGCTGCAGGCGCAATGGTCAATGAAGTGCGAACCCAATTCCGTGAAAAACCAGGAATTATGGAAGGCACCGATTTGCCGGATTATGCCCGTTGTGTGTCTATTTCCACCGCCGGGGCACAGAAGGAAATGATTGTTCCCAGTCTGCTGGCGATTATCGTGCCAGTGGCAACGGGCCTGTTGCTGGATGTGGCCGGTGTGATGGGGTTGCTGGCGGGCGTGCTGACAACCGGCTTTTCGCTGGCGATCACGCTGAACAACTCCGGCGGCGCCTGGGACAAC
>JAAYQH010000117.1 GCA_012519365.1 Planctomycetota bacterium
ATTCAGATTATGGAAGTGTGCGGCACCCATACGGTGGCGATTTTTCGACACGGCATTCGGTCGCTGCTGCCGGCGTCGCTGAAACTGCTCAGCGGGCCGGGCTGCCCGGTGTGCGTCACCGACCAGGGACTGATCGACACGGTTATCACGTTGGCACAGCGAGATGACTGCATCATCGCCACCTACGGCGATATGATTCGCGTACCGGGCACGAACGGCTCGCTGGAAGCGCTGGGCCGATCGAATATCAAGGTTGTGTTCAGTTCCGACAACGCCCTGACCTTGGCCCGCAAGCACCCGGACAAGACCGTGGTTTTCGTCGCGGTGGGCTTCGAGACGACCGCACCCGCCACGGCCGTGGCGATCGAGCAGGCCCAGGCCGAGGGGCTGGAGAACTTCTGCGTAATCTGCGGTCACAAGATCGTCGTGCCGGCGATGGCAGCGCTGCTAAGCAGCCGGAACGACAAGATCGACGCATTTTTATGCCCGGGCCATGTCAGTGTAATCATCGGCTCAGATGCCTACCGCCCCATCGTCGAACAGTTTCACCGGCCGTGCGTAGTCGCGGGGTTTGAGGCCGGGCAAGTCCTTGAGGGCATCGCCCGCATCTGTGCGCAGCTTGCCGAGGGCCGGCCGCAGGTTGAATCGGTCTATCGGGCCGCCGTAACAAAAACAGGCAACGCCGTTGCACTGCGGCTGATGAAGACATATTTTGAAATATGGGACGGGCCGTGGCGCGGGCTGGGTGTTATTCCCGGCGCGTCGCTGCGTTTGAAAGCCCCCTATTGCCGCTTCGATGCGCTGACACGATTCGGTCTGACCGAAACGCTGACGCCGGAACCGCCCGGCTGTCAGTGCGGCACGGTGCTGTGCGGCCTGATCGATCCGCCCCGGTGCGGCCTGTTTGGGACACGCTGCACACCCGAGACCCCCGTCGGTCCGTGCATGGTCAGCACCGAAGGGGCTTGTGCGGCATGGTATAAATACGGCAAGTCAAATAGCAAACATTGAAACGTAAGAATAGGGAACCTGCCTTTGGCGGAGATTTTTTGAATGAATGACGCTAACACGATCATGCTGGCCCACGGCGGCGGCGGGCGGCTGATGAACGACTTAATCGCCAAACTCATCGTACCGCGATTTGCCAACGCGGCACTGGGCCAACTGAAAGACTCGGCCGAGATGAACATCGGCGCCGAGACGATTTGTTTTACAACCGACAGTTTTGTCGTCAAGCCGCTGGTCTTCAACGGCGGCGATATCGGCAAACTGGCCGTGTGCGGCACGATTAATGACCTGGCCGTCACCGGGGCCAGGCCGGCCGCACTGAGTTTGTCGCTGATCATCGAGGAAGGCTTCTCGATGCAGCTGCTTGAGGCCCTGCTGGACAGTACCGCCTGCACCGCTCAGCGTGCCGGCGTGCCAATCGTTACCGGTGACACCAAAGTCGTTGAAAAAGGCGCCGCTGACGGCATCTATATCAACACCGCCGGCATTGGGGTCAAACTGGAGGCTGCGGAGGTGGGGTTTGATCGTATCTGCGTGGGAGATAAGATCGTGGTAACCGGAACACTCGGCGACCACGGGATGACGATCCTGTCACAGCGTGAGGGGCTGGAGTTTACCACGTCGCTCGAAAGCGACTGTGCGGCCCTGAACGGCCTGGCTGAACTGCTGTTTGACAAATTCGGGCGCGACATCAAGTTTATGCGTGACCCGACTCGCGGCGGGCTGGCGGCTGTGCTTAATGAAGTCGTTCAGCATATCGGCTTGCCCATGGAACTGGAAGAAGCGGCGATTCCCATCGACCGCACCGTGCAGGCCGCAGCCGATATGCTGGGGCTGGATGTGCTGAATATCGCCAACGAAGGGCGGATTGTCGCCCTTGTGGATCAGGATATCGCCGATCGATTCGTTGCTATCTGCCGTACCCATCCGCTGGGCCGACGCGCCGCGGTGATTGGCTCCGTCGCGGCCGGGACTGAGCCGCTGGTGGAAATGCTGACCAAAGCCGGAGGACGGCGGGTGGTACAGATGCCGTATGGACGCGAATTGCCGAGGATTTGCTGATGCACGAGATGGCAGTGGCAGAAAGTATTTTGCATACGATTATCGAGCAGGCCGACCGACTCGGCGGCGCCCGCCCCGTGGCAGCTCGGATCTCCTGCGGCCAGTTTAACGCGCTCAATGACGAGACGATGCGGTTTGCCTTTGAGAGCATCAGCCAAGGCACGCCGTGCGAAGGCATGCGGCTGGAGATTCGCCACATCCCCCTGCAAGCTGAATGTACACACTGCCGGACAGTCTTTGTGTTTGACATTTACCATCCGATGTGCCCGACGTGTAAAAGCAGCCGCTTTGACTTTCAACCCGATGCGCCGCTGCTGCTGGAAGACATCGAATTTAAAGAGCCGCACTCACCCTCATAGCCAAATCACGCAAGCGGCCCTCCCTGACGGCATTTCTTGTGATAGAGGGAAAAATTCAAATTCGGTACCCTGGCCCGCCTTGTCGCCACTGGAGCGACAAAAAAGTGTAGGGGCATACCTGCGCCCCTACACACCTATTACCTATTTGCCTGCACACCTCGTTTCACAGCAAGCGGCGGCGCAGCAGACCAACCGCGCTGGCGCCGATGCCGACCAGTAAAATCGCCCCCGGCGCAGGAACGACAGATGAACGCATCACAAGACCATTCTGACCGGTCTGACCGGGACCGAATCGGTCTATAACCCAATTTTCTTTGCCGTTGGACAAAGTTAAATCAAAAGTAATCAGAATCTGTTCGCTGGCGTCATAGCATTGTATTGCCATGACGTAAGAATCGGCCGGACTGCCATTAAAGTGCAGGTCAAAGTAAAAATTATACGGTTTGGCAAAACCTTCTTCCG
>JAAYQH010000118.1 GCA_012519365.1 Planctomycetota bacterium
AACTTGACCGCCCTGTCAGGATTGTCGCCGCTGCCGCAGCTGGCGGCCAGTGCCCCGGCAAAGGCCGACTCACAGCCGGTCTGATCGACCACATCCAGCATAATCCCCGGGACCCGTCGCTGCCCCTGCCGGTCAATGACCAGGGCGCCGTGCCAGCCCATGCTGATGACGATGCATCGGGCGCCGCGAGCGACCAGTTCGGTGCCAATAAACTTCAAATCGCCATCGCCTCCGGCACCAAGCTCCGAGGCGCAAACAATGCCTTCAAATCGCAAAATAATGACATCGGCATTGAAAAAATCGACCGGCCAATCCATCGATTGCAGGACCTTCCGATCCGCGCCGGGCAGACGTGCCTCAAGAACAACGCGTGTTTTGTGAAGACCCGCGGTACGAATAGCTGCAACGGCCGCCGATGGAGCAACGCCGTCGCTGATTAAACAAACATCGGCTGATTGCATCATCTGTTCGGCAGCGGCATATTCAATTTCATCGCGTCCGAGAACGCGATTGGCCCCCGCCGAGCGACAACTTCGGTTTTCGCCGTTGCCGTCCACCATCGTAACGACTATTCCAGTGCTGATGGCCTGAGTGGGATAAATCAGGTCGGTTGAGACATTATATCGTCGCAGCGTTTGCTTGATCATTTCGCCGAAGCAATCCTCGCCGATACGCGACAGCAAAGAGACCTCACAACCGCATAAAGCCGCCTGAATCGCTTCATTCAGCCCCGCCCCCGTTGGGATACAAGAAGAGCCGGACCCTTCCACTGGGTTGCCGGGTTCTGGAAACCGCTCGCATTTGATTGCCATATCGACATAGGTCGGGCCGACCACAAGGATTTTGGGAATCCGTTCTGCCATAGTTCACCTCGCTGTGCTCGCATCTCAAACGTGTTGTTGTCAGACCACTATACCCAAAATGGCGGGTGGATAAAAGCATTTTTTCCCGCAAGCCGCGTTAAGCGTTACGCAAGGATTGGCCATCTGCGGCAATTAAGCCCCCCTCTCAACCTTCCGGATCATTCTGCAAAGTTACAGTTTCCCCGCATAGTCAACCGGGTCACGCAGACCCGCTTCGGCAAAGCCTTTGAGCCGAAAACGGCAGGCATCACAGCGGCCGCAGGCTCGCCCTTCAGCATCGGGATCGTAACAGCTGTGGGTCAAGGCATAATCGACTCCGAGTTCCACCCCCCTGCGTATGATTTGGGCCTTAGTCATCTCAATAATCGGAGTATGGATATGGTACGTCCCCTGCCCTTGCACGGCCTTGGCGGCCGCCAGATTGGCCATCTTTTCAAAGGCGGCAATAAAGGCCGGTCGACAGTCTGGATAGCCGCTGTAATCGACAGCATTGACGCCGATGAATATATCCCACAAACCAAGCACCTCGGCCCATACCAGCGCATAGCTGAGAAAAACCGTGTTGCGAACAGGTACGTAAGTTATTGGTATTTCTAAAGATAAATCATTCCGACCGGTAGGTACTGCCAACGTGGGATTCGTTAAGGCCGAACCCCCAAACGCAGCCAAATCGATCGTAATTAAGCGGTGTTCTCGCACCTTAAAGGCCTTTGCAACACGCCGGGCCGCCTCCAGCTCGCAGGCGTGCCGCTGGCCGTACTGAAACGTCAGTGCGTAACAGTCGTATCCCTGATCTTTGGCAATAGCCAAGGTGGTAGCCGAATCCAGCCCTCCACTGAGCAAAATGACCGCTGATTTTGTGGACATTTTTATCGAATTCCTTGAAAATCGTTTCAATTTACGCTAAAATACGCAAACAATTTAGCAAATTTTTGAGCAAAAACTACTGTTTTTTGACAAAACGGAAAATCTGTATGAGTGTTAAGCCCCAGATTGATTTGTTCTCAAACCCCCGTCCGGGTCGGGATTATACCATTACTATTCATTGTCCGGAGTTTACCAGCGTGTGCCCCAAAACGGGCCAGCCGGATTTTGGTGAAATTCTGATTGAGTATATTCCGGATAAATCCTGCATAGAACTGAAAAGCCTGAAATTTTATATGCAAAGTTTTCGTAATGAGGGCATTTTTTACGAACAATTAACCAATGATATCCTGGACGACCTTGTCTCGGTCTGTCAGCCGCGATGGATGAGAATCACGTCGCAATTTACACCACGCGGCGGAATCACCACCGAGGTACGTGCTGATTATTCCGCTGAAACGTCGAAATAACAAAGGTTTAGGGCTTCTGATGCGGTGCGTGTGTGTGCACTGACGAGCAAAACTGTGAGAACTAATTTTTATAGAGGGCAGGACGATGTCGATCAGTTTTCATTGCGAATCGTGCAAAAAAAAGGTTAAAGCGCCGGATGAAGCTGGCGGCAAATGGGGCAAATGTCCTTATTGCAATCATCGATGTTATATCCCCCTGCCCAAATCTGACGATGAGCCGGAGTTGACGCTGGCCCCGATTGACGAGACCGAAGAAACCCAGGTCGAAAAGTTGATGCAAGAAACCTACAACCTGACGCACAAGATATTGAAGGAGAGAGAGACGCTCGATGACGGCCATGATGAAGATCCGGCTGTTCAGGAGATAATCGAAAAAGAAGTGATCAAAAATTCCATCCTCTATCTGCGCCAGATGGCCGACGGCGAATTGTCGCAGGCAGAGGATACGTTCGATTCGCTGCGCCGTCACAAAAAGACAGCCCAGCGGATTCTCGGAGCCATGGGGCGGGCCGATCACCCAGAGCCCGAACTGGCGGACTTGACCGATGGCGTGTTGCAGGGGTTGATTCGCGACGCTTTAGCGAAACTCAGCTCATAACGTCATTGGCAATCCGCCAATCGCTAAAATAAGTCGGTGCCGTTTTTTTCAGAGAGGTTATGGGGAGTTCTGATGCGCCACTGCGGTCACGACGGCGTAAACCTGTTTGGCCCCGGCTGTTTTAAGGACTTTGGCGCATTCGGTCAAAGTAGCGCCGCTGGTGGTAATATCATCGACCAACGCAATGGTTTTGCCTTCGAACGGGTGGCCGCGTCGAACAGTAAAGGCGTTTTTGACATTGTGCCGGCGTTGGGCTTCAGACAGATTCCACTGCCGCTTGGTATAACGGATTCGCACCAAATCGGTACAAATATGAGCCGGCGGCAAACAAAGATGACGCGCCAGATACAACGCCTGATTATACCCTCGCTCGAGGCGTCTGCGCCAATGCAAGGGGACGGGAACAAACAGCTCTATTTTCCGAGCAAAACCGCTGGCAGCCAAGGCGTCGCGCATCATTCCACCCAAACGCGGGGCATATTCGGTACGCTCGTGAAATTTGAACGCCAAAATCAGGTTGCGTAAAGCCGTTTCGTAAACACCCACCCGGACGATACCGTCAAAGATCGGCTCTTCGTTTTGACAGCCTCCGCATTTGTTGTTGACGATACCGAAGGGGCTTGCATTGCGTCCGCACCGTCGGCAATAGTCATCGGCAATGTTCCGCGTCAGCTCCTGCCAGCAGGTTGAGCACAGCCCGTCATCTTGGCGGGCTATCGGCGTATCGCAGAGGTTGCAAGACGGCGGAAACAGTAAATCATCCAGCCCGGCAAGGCACTGACTTGTCGCCGCAACAATACCTGCGGCAAGATTATGCCACTGTCTGTGTATTGGTTTTAAGCTCAACGCCAATAGGAGAAGAAGTTACAACTCAATTTGCCTGTGCTGCCTAATACTACAGCGCAAATAGTTACGGATCATGAGGCACACATGACCTCAATTGTTTTACATTTATGTTTAATCGTTGAAGCTCGG
>JAAYQH010000119.1 GCA_012519365.1 Planctomycetota bacterium
GATCCCGCACGCCGCGAAACGGCAGTGTCCGCGCGTGCACGTCGAACCATTGCAGCAGTCGGTTTTGAACAGCTTGGGCATGCAGGGTTTCGGTCATGGCTGATCGTGGCGGAGTCGCTCGAGCCGCTCGAGCAGGTCTTGATAGCGGCGCGGCCCCAAACGGCTGATGATCTCAGGTTGTTCGGGGTACATCAGTTGAAATTGTTTACGATAGCGCTGTTCGATATCGAGGGCGGTTTGCAGGTACTCAATCGCTTGGTTGGGATGCCCTAACTCCTCGGCCAAAACACCCAATTGATAATTGATGATATCTGAGCCGGGGTATCGTTTCAGGGCATCTTTGAGCGTCTGGAAGGCGTGTTGTTGATACATTCTTTTTTGGGTCTCATCTTTGGTCATTTCCGCGGCGACAAGCAGAATATCGGCCAGCAATTGACGCGGACGCGGATCGATGGGGTTACGGGCGACGGCGATCTCGGCAAAGCGGCGGGCCGATTCAAGGAGTTTGTCGGGTTCGGAAACAAAGCGTTGGGAGGCACGGTGCAGCAGCAATCGCGCGCCGAAATGTGCCGCATCCGGCGAAAAGACATCGGCGGCGACGGCTTTTTTCAGGAAAGCCTCGGCCTGTTCGGTGGACTCCGCTCGCACTGCCGCGAAGGTCAGCAAGTCCCTTCGGATAGGCGGCAGGACAACAAGCCCCACCACCGCCGCGATTACCGCTGCCGCAGCGATGAGCATCCCGCCGCGTCGGAACCGGTCGGTAAGCGGATACACACCCACGGCCTGGTCGTTCGTATGGAGACGAACCAAGGCACACGCCGCGGCCATCGTCAGCCAGAACATCGTCCAGATGCCCGGTTCGAACAGGGCAAAATCCACCAGATTATGAAGCAGTATCGCCGCCAGCCCGCAGCCCAACGCCAACAGCAGCGCGATGTTGGGCTGATTGAGCGATCTGTCCCCGACGCAGGCGAATCGCAGCAGACCGAACACCAGTGCGATAATGGCGGCGGGAATGACCACCAGCAGCAAAAAGGCCGCCGACCACTCCGCCGTTGAAACATGCGGGCTGTTCAGTTCCAACAACACAGGCCTGACCAGCACCATCGCTGCCAGTGTGGCTGTCAATATCGCCGCCCAGAGATACCGCTCGGCCCATATCGGTTTGGTGTCCGCAGCGGTCGAGGTGTCATCTGGGGCCACGTCAAGGCCAAGCCCCGCGGCAAACAGCCGCACAAGCGGCCGCAGCAGGGCAACGCCCATGGCCGCCAGCCCAATCAGCCCAAAACGGCACAACAGCGACAGCACCCAGTTGTGCGGGTCACCGATGGTCTCCGGGGCGGCCGGGTCTTTGTGGGTAAGATAGCAGCTTGCAAAATTGCCGCCGCCGACGCCCAGAAGAGGCGATTCTTTGGCAATCTCCACCGAAGATACCCAATACTGCCAGCGAACCAACATTGAATTGCCGCCGGGCAATCGGCCGTGTCGTGTGCCGTAGGCGATCAGGGCAACTGTGGCCGCAAATGCCGCCGCGATAAGGGCCATTGCCACCCAACGGCGATAAGTCCACAGCGTCTTACGCAACAGCACACATCCAGTCAAGGCCGCAAGGCCGATAAAAAACGCACCAATGGCCCCTTTGCTTTGGGTCATCAGCAGTCCGGCCAGAGACAAGGCTGTTGTCCCCGCAAGGCAGAGCAACGCCACCAGTGTCTCTTCGGCGCCGCGGCGGTCTTGGTGTGCTCGGCACCGCCGATGAGCCTGCACAGCCTCCAGGCAAAGCCCCGTGCCGGCAAATATCGCCAGCAGCAAAAATGAGCCGGTCGAGTTGCCGGTTGTCAAAAACCCCGACACATCGCGCGAATACAGGCGATGTTCATAGTGCCATTGCGCGATACTGCCCGGCTCAATGCCGAGGGTCTTCAAAAAGGCCTGGGGGTTGCGTTCGTATTCATGGATGAGCAGGTCGTCGGAGGAGGACATTTTGTCGTAGCAGGCATACGTTGAGGCTGCCCCGACCGCCATCAGCAGCCACAAAAACAGCCGAACTTTCTCCCGACTGTCCAGCAGTTGTATCGCCAGCAGCCCCGCCAGCGGGCCGGACAACAGGACCGCCCAATCGGTCAATGCGGCTCGTTTGTCAGACGCAAACCACACCCCTGTCAGGCCGATGATACTGAACAGGACAATGGCTTTGGCCGCAAAGGTGCGGCGCCATCGCAGCCGCCCGGCCGCAACACACAACACGAACCAAATTGCTGCGGCGCCCCAATAGACGGATGAAATCAGCAGGCTCACGGCCTCATTGCTTAAAGCAAGGGTTCGGGTCGGCGGCTCCACATGCGGCGCTTCAATAAAGGTTACCCGGATCACCGCGGTCGCACAGATTACGGCCAGCAGCGCAGATTCGCACAGCCTGAACCAGAGCGGGCGGCCGGCGTTTTGGGTTTTTATCCGGCTGAATGTTGTTGTGTGCGATTTCACGGGTTCGATCCATTCAGCGAAGGGGTTGTTGTCTCAAGAATGCCGATGATCACCAGGACCAGGACCGTCTGAGCAAAGACCAGCACCGCGCCGACAGGGCTGACCTGCTGAAGGATAATGCCCCCCAGGCCGGTGCACAGCGTGGCCAGATACAGCGTCAGTGCCACCTGACGATCGGACAGGCCGCGACGTTTGAGACGATGGGAAAAATGCTGTGTGTCGCCGACAAAGGGGCTTTTGCCCTGCTTGAGCCGCAAAAAAGTGACGGTGATAAAATCATACAACGGCACAGCCATCACTACCGCCGGCATAAAAATTGAATACAACGGTGTTCCGATAGTCGGATTGTAGTAGGTTGTGCGCAGTGTCAGCAAGGCAATGAAAAAGCCGACCACCGTCGAGCCGGCATCGCCCATGAAAATGGTCGCGGGGGGAAAGTTGAAAACCAAAAACCCCAGCAATGTGCCCAAAAACACCAGCCCCATTGCACCGACAAAGACCTGACCGCTGCGAAAGGCCGCTGCCATCAAAACCGCCGTGGCAATGGCCGCGATACCCGCACTGAGGCCGTCCATATTGTCCAGAAAATTGAACACGTTAATTATTAACACGATCCAGAAGACCGACAGGACGGTAGTAACAATCTTGTTTTCGATGAACATCTCCACCCGCACATCTGCCCAGACCGCTGCGACCGCGGCGGCGGCAAACTGCACCGCCAATTTGAAAAACGGCCCCAGATGCTTTTTGTCGTCCCACAAACCCAATAGGTGCAGCACCAGCGCCACCCCCAGCACGACCAGCAACTCCGGCAGGCGATCCAAAAAGCCGTCGGTATGCTCCAGCAGTTTCAGTGAAAGCCAGCCGTCCAAATGTCCCGGGGCAATCACAAAGCGGACAACTGCCGCTCCGCCAAGGATAAAGAGGGCCAGCGTCCAAAAAATCGCCACTCCTCCCCCCAGTGCAACGATGGATTGATGATAACGGTCGTGCTGC
>JAAYQH010000120.1 GCA_012519365.1 Planctomycetota bacterium
GCCTACCAGCAGGTCAACCCAAGCGGTTGCCGTTCGGGCGGGGTTATCGGTCTCGCACACGATCGCGGCAGAAAAGATATAATCCGTATCCGCAGCCACGGCTATAGGTCTGCTGTTAATCCCGGTCCCCGCCGCGGCATTGGCGGCGCTGGCAATCCACAGTGTCTGGCCGCCAAAATTTTGCCAGGTATAAAAAATACGGCTGGCATTGGCGCCTGAACCTTGACCGTTCCAGGTCCAGTTGCCGGTGGCACTGAAGTCGGCCGGGTCACCCACGGGATAGGCCTCGAAATCATCGACGAATACCGCGCTTGCCGCGGTCGCCAAGGCCACAATCATTGTCAATACTGCTAATCTCTTCATCGTCATTACCTCCATACTAAAAGTTAAGATTACGTTAACGACAGATCATCTACTGTGTGCCGATTATGCGCGACGCCGACGCAGCAGCGCCAATCCGCCCAGTCCCAGAATCGACAGCGTCGCCGGTTCGGGAATATAGGTCGCCTGAAACTGGCCGTCCCAGTCATTGGCGATTTCGTTGATACGAATCCAGCCGCCGCCGGTGTATTGGTTGCCGACCGTCAAACGCACTGCGCCTTTGACGATTTGCAGCGAATCATTCTCGTTGTACTGCACAAACATCATCGCGTATTGCGTATTGGCATCGAGTTCGAGGGCGTCAAACTGCCATGTCATCAGGTCGTTGGCCGCAAAATTTAGTGCATTGAGCGAATTGACGGAAATACCGAGCAATGTCTCGTCAGTCATTTCGGCGACCTGCAGAGCCGAATACACTGCCAAATACGTTTCGCCCGGCTCGGGCAGGTTGGTTTTTGAGTCCGTTTTCGCATACGTCCAATCCATCAGATACACAGTATCCGGAACCGCGTAACCGTCAGGAACAATCTTGCCGGCGTTGGGGGTGAAGATTTGCCCCCATCCGTCGGCACGATTGTCCCACGTGCCGAATGTGGGGTGGCCGGCCTTAAACGTCATGCCCGCAGCAGCCGAAAGCCCCATTGCCAGGGCCGCACTTAACATTACAATCATTTTCGCTTTCATCTTTCAAACCTCCGCAAAAATAAACCGTTTACCTCATCGGCGGACCATCCACCGATGATTCGGTAAACCGACATCGCAGAATCCCTTTTCTGTTTTCAAGACGCTTTATCGCCACGTTTGAGGGATATAAAAATATCCATCCGAACTCATCATCGTCTCCTGACCGGTGTAGCGTCGGACGCTGCCGTCGGTGTAGCCGGCATTCATCCGCAGTTCTTCCATTTCCGTGGGAAGCCGACCGGTAGAGGGAATCGAGCCGGGGGCGGGCACATAGATCCAGAAGGACGCGCAATAATTTCCATACATAGGATCTCTGTTGTACTCTTTGAATAGGCCGGAACCGCGTCGCGGCTGATGCGACAGCCACCAGTCTTCAGCCACGCCGGGCCAATTGTAAATACTGTCGGACAAAAGCAACTGAGCACCGGCTTTGGTATCGCCCCTGCCCTTCGGCCCTGTAAAGTGCCGACCATCGAGCATCGGCATGGAATAACCGCCCCAGTATAAGTTATACGAGCAGTTTGTGCCTTCTCCGGAGTCTTTGTAGTTTTCGTATTGATACTGCAATTCCGCATAATCCCTGGTACGTCCCAGCGGGCACATAAAGGTGTCAACCAGAGGCAGATAGCTCCCCAAATAATAGTACGTGCCTTCATTTTTGGCCCACCCGGCTACACCCTGATGGTAATTCAGGTAATTGGCCACGCTGAATGTTCCATTTATACGTTCAGCCGGATGGGGAGGCAGAACGCTCTGATTATCAGCGGCGTAGGCCAGCACGCCCTTGACCGTCTGGTTCAGATTGTTGGCACAAATGATCAGGTTGGCGGATTCCTTGGCTTTACGTAATGAAGGCACAACAACCGACATCAACAACGCGATGATGGCAATCACCACAAGCAGTTCGATGAGTGTGAATGCTTTCGGTTTCATTGTTTCCCTTTCAAAAAAACTGTACTTACGTCCTCTGATTCTTGCGGTCTGACAGAAGTTTAAAAACATATAAAAAATGTATCGAAATCATCTCAGCCGCTTCATGACTGTTGCGTCGGGCCAGGGCATCATACAGTTGACGATGGGTGGACATGCCGGGCGCTTCAAGCATTTTGCTGTATTGTTCAGTTCCCATTGATCGAACAAGTACATGATAGGCCATGGCGTACCATTGCATGAGTTTGGGACGATAGACACGAACATAATGAGGACCGCCGGCCATCTCATTGACGGCCAGATGAAAATTGATATCTTCCCGCCTGAAGGTATTGATATCGGACTGACGGATGGCCTCATCCATGCGATCAATAATTTTCTCAAGTTGCGCCTTTTGATTGTCGGTAATATGTGAGGCCAGGGCATAAAAGGAACCCGTCTCAAACGTCACGCGAAAGCGATAAATATCCATCGCGATCTGAGGATCGCTAAAATCCACCAGAAAAGACCCGCGATTGCGGTCGGTATAAATCCAGCTTTCCTGGCGAAGTCTGTAAAAGGCCTCTCGTACGGGGCCGTTGCTGACCTGAAGTTCCTTGGCCACAACCGATTCGGTGATTTTTCCGCCATAATGAATTTGAGTTTTGGGGTCTTCGCCGGGGAAAACGATCTCACGCAGAATATGCTCGTACACCTCCTCAGCCAAGGCGCTGTTTTTGCTGGACCTCTCATGAAAAGGAATGTAGTCGAATACCTGGTGCATAGGAACAGCCGTCATTGTGTGTGCGATCTCCTTGAGTGAACTCATAGGGACACCTTTCCTATCAGCAATTAAACATGGATGGCCTTACGTATCATGATAAACTCCACAAAGTACTTAAGTACTTAAGCACTTAATTGATTATAAGGAAATTCAGATCCTAAGCAAGAATTTTTTTTAAAAAAACAGGGTTTTGCCGGGAAAAACGACTTAGGTTTTAAGTTTTATAATCACAACTCTTTTTCATAAAAGAGGTTAAGATTACCAATGAAACTCGCCAAAAAATGTAAATCCCCCGCCCCTCCAAAAGAAAAAGGCGTTGGCCGCTCACGGCCAAACGCCTGTTCTAATTCAACCTAATCCGCCCAAAATAGATCTCAAATCTAATGTTTTCTTATTGTCCCCTGGTCCGGGAGGGCGGCACTGCCATCACATCCAATTCAGCCACGGTGGTGTAGTAACTGCCGCCGTGTTCATCGAGGGCCTTGAGCCGAATATACCGCCCTTGCTGCGGCTGATCAAAAAAAACCTCCTGCCATCGTGTATGATTTTCGAAGGTGCCGCTTTTGACCTGCTGCCATTGTCGGCCATCCGGGCTGACATAAAACTCATAACGCCCGATACGACCATTGACTGAATCCTGGCGTGCTAAATATCGGAATCCCACGAGATTCAACAGTTGGCCCAAATCCACATCGATCTCATGCGGCATCGGTTCGCGCGTCGAAGTATAGTTGGTATGCCAAAACGTGGAGGGGTCGCCGTCAATGGCGTGTTCCTTCTCCCCTTCGCCGCCCTGCACACTATCGGCCCGAACCACACGCCACGTGCTTTTATCCAAGTCGAGCAAATCATAAAACTTAGGAAATTCGTGACGGGTCGGCAGACTCTCAACGCCTTCCGGCGTTCGAGTCAAAACATAGAGTGTTCCGGCCTGGTCAAAGACAAACGGCCCTGTATAACGGACAGCACGCACTCTGTCGGCCGGATTGTCAAACCAATACAGCACGTCCATTCCATCGGGTGAATGCAGACTGATTTGGCGTGCATGCCGATTTTCAGAGACCTTCACTTTGGTCGCGATGACCGTCGGCGGCAGCGGTACAGAAATCTTCAGACGACCCTGCTCGGCCATTTGGTTCAGACGCTGGACGCGAAGCGGCGAAAAGGTATAACGCATCCGCATCGTTTCAGGCGTAAACCGATAAATGTCCATTGGCGCCGGCCCGCAACTGGCACCGCCCAGTCCCATATGTGCGACATCAATACAAAGCACTACTTCGTCGCGTGGTATGACGCGATGAATATGCCGGGCCTGGTCGAAATCTTCAGCCGTATTGTGAAGAGCACTGGCTGAATACAGCCCGCCCATTTGAATCATCACACCGCGTCCTTGGGTGTCGGTCAAAGCCGCCCAGCGCAGCTCAGTCTTGTTGCCGTTGTCTTGCGGCCGAACATACCGTTCATATTGCTCGGCTACCGGCCCTTGATACACTCCGACATCGGCGCTTTGCCAGCGATCCCAATAGCTTTCGTGCGGGCCGCGTCCCAGCCAGGTAAAGGTATCAAACGATTCTGCAATTTTCATCTGAACGCCGATCTTTGGCAGCAAAGGCATCGGGCCATAAGGCACGATTTCATTCTGCACATCAATCCATCCATTGCCAAACACCGTAAACAAGGCCGTATGCGTAAAGCCGACCGCCTGCCGTCCGGCAGCCAGACAATCGGTCACCATCTGAATCTGAGCTGTATGAGCGTTGACTTGCCGAACGCGGATATCCTTGACCGTATAAATCAGCTCATCCAGACGAGCGTTTCTAAAATTGCTTTCGAACCATTTATCGTTATCTGCAAATGCCCGAAAGACGTTTAGCTGCGGGCCGTGTCCGTGATGCAGAATTTCCCGCCCGTCATAGACCAGCGACGAAAGTGTACCACTGTAGCGGCTCCACTGAGCGCTGAACGCCCGCGATTGGACTGTTATACCCGAATCCGTCTGCGAAACGGTCAGCTGGGGCATCGGTGACGCCGCGGATTTCGCCGCCGGCGTCTTATACGGCAGCACCAGTTGTGCAGCCGCTGCGATATGGCCTCGTTCCGTATGAAACGCTGGTTTCGTGGTCACCAGCGAAACATTCAAAAAGTATTCCGCCGCCAGCATAAGGCTTGGCTGTTGAACCGGCAGGGTCAGCATTGCCGATTGACCGGCCGCGGTATCTGGCAGGGAAAATCGGCCGCTCGCAATCGCAAGGCCGTCTTCCAGCAATTCCCACCGTCCCTCAAACTGATTGAGGTTGGTAAAATAATAACGATTGTCAATCTTTATTTGCACACTGTCGGTTTTGACTTCGACCAGCCCGAACTTGGCATATTGATAGACCCGCTTGACCTCCCGCAGTTTGGCGGTGATATTGCGATCCGGATCGACCACACCGTTGATGCAGAAATTGTGATCATTGGGCCAGTCGCC
>JAAYQH010000121.1 GCA_012519365.1 Planctomycetota bacterium
AATTCCGCCGAAAACTGTCGTCTTTTTGAGGTCATTGTTTCGAGTTCCTTTCTGGGCTTTTCGCTCCAGTATACCCGAAAACAACTCCACCTTAAACCCCTGTCCAGTTTTTGGGGACACGCTTAAAACTTATAATGCGTTTAGATAATTATTCAATAGTCAATAAAGTTCAATGTTGCAGAAATGGTGTATCAACATACTTCAGGGCTTCACGAATCGCAGGCTTAAAATCATCTTCAAGAGCCCATGGTTTTACGATAAATTTGTAAATATGCCCGTTATTAATAGCATGCAACAGTGTGGATACCTGCGTTTGTCCTGACAAAACGATGCGGAATACTGATGGCCACTTTTGTCTAATGATTTGCAGCAATTCCAGACCATTCATTTCCGGCATTCTGAGATCCGACACAACGATATGTACTCTCTCGGTTTCCAAAAGTTGCAATGCTTCGTGAGCACTATTGGCAAAAAGCCGCTCATAGGGTTCACCAATCAACCCGACTTTCAGCGTCTCCAAAACGAATGGGTCATCATCTACAAATAATACAGTTTTTTTGTCCATTTTTTTGATCCCTTCAAGGCACTATGTATCATTATGTATTCGTCCATCAACATCAGTGCAAGTGGGCTCTTAAGAACTGTAAATTTGCTTTTTGAAATCGGATAATCACTTTCACCATCATTAAGACAAGATTTTGGCGTAATGGTTTTACTGTTTTATATTTAAATGGCTGATTTACGGCAGGATTTCCAGGCCGAGGGCGGTCACATCATCCAGTTCCCCCGCACCGAAAGAATGATGCTGAGCCATCTGATCGTAGGTTTGCAACATTTGATCAATGGGCAACGCTGAAATCGACTGAAAGGATTTTCCGAAAGCCAGCGACCCGTCGTCTTTGGGGGTACCGACCAGCGGCTCGCCGCCGTCGGAATAGAGAAACAGTTTGTCGCCGGGTTCAAGGGTCAAAGAAAGTTGTTCGAATTTTGCCTCACCAAAGACCCCCAGCAGACCGCCACGACTTTGCAGACAGGACAAACGCCCGTTGTGAACCAGCACAGGATAAGGATGTCCTGCCCGTGCCAGTTTCAGGTCCAGCGTCTCGGTATTAAGCAGGCCGTAACAGCAGGTCGCAAACAAACACCCGGAAAATTCCTGTTGAGCCATTCGGCGATTCAACCCGGCGACCACCTCGGCCGGTTCAAAAATACGATACTCATGTCCAAAGGTCTGCCGCATCACCGTCGCCTGCTTGAGAAAAATCGTCAGCAGTGCCGCCGGCATGGAATGCCCCACCGCATCGGCCAGGTAAAAACCAATATACCTTTCGTCCAGCCGAACAATATCATAAATATCGCCCGAAACCCATTGAGCCGGACGGAACACGGCGGCCCAATGCACCCGATCGGTTTGCGGCAAACGCGACGGCAGAAAATTTCGCTGAACCTGACCGGCCATCTCAAGTTGATCGGCCAGATCATGATCCAGCGTCAGCCCCCGCTGCTCAATCACGTATTGCCGGGCATATTGAGCCGCGGTTTCCAGCCGAGCGGGCAATTCATCCTCCGTCTCCGGCGTAAGGACGGTCATCAGAGGATGTTGAGAAATATCGCAGGCATTCGGGTCCCTGAAAAAAACCGCAACGTGGCGGCCCTGAAGAACTTTCAGGGAAGATAAAAACTCGGCCGAGTAAATCTGCTGCCCCATCGACGCACCGAAAACAACCGATCCGATAATCGTCCAACTGTCAATATCCTGCTGAAACTCGGCCAAAGCGGTACACTCCCAACGCAGGGAGTTGGCCTGCAAACGGGGCGCTATCTTTTCGACAAACGCCGCATCGCAGTCCACAAAAAGGACATTTACCGGCAAGGCTGCTGTATGACCGACATTTCGAATTTCCGTTTGTATCATAGCAGATATGTCGGCCATTTAACGCGGCAGATTCACTGGATTAGCCGCAAAAATTTACATTTTGCAGCCTATCACCCTTTTCCGTATCAAAAGCAGCTTCCCGACAAAGCCTATGGTCCCATAACACAGCAATGGGACATCACGCAAACAACGCCGATCCGATTCGCAGCATCGTGGCCCCCTCTTCGATGGCAATCGGGTAATCCTGACTCATCCCCATGCTCAGATGCTTAAATTTAGAGCCGACAACTTTTTCGGCACGAATCTCCTCAAAAATCTCGCGGGCACGAGCAAAACAGGCCCGCACCCGATCTTTATCCATTGTCAGCGGGGCCATCGTCATCAGCCCAATCAGCCGCAGGTTGGGCATGGTCGCGATTTGTTCGGCCATATACATCGCCGCTCCGACGGGAACACCGTATTTTTGCGGTTCGCCGGAGCAGTTGACCTGCAAAAGCACATCCACGTGCTGACCGAGATGATACGCGCAGCTATTGATTTCCTCGGCCAGTCTTAGGGTATCGACCGAATGAATAAGCCGGCTGTATTTCAGCGCCGCCTTGACCTTGTTGCGCTGAAGATGACCGATCATATGCCAATGAACCTCTTTGGGAATATCAGGATTTTCGGCATTCTCGGCAAGAAAAGCGTTGATGTCCTCGGCGACTTGCCGCAGCCGCTGGACACGATTTTCGCCCAGTTCCGTGCAGCCCAGACGAATCACCTCTTTGATGTCCTCGGGCGGAGCGGTTTTGGTGACCACAATCAGCTGCACGGACTTTTCGGGCCGTCCCACCCGTGCGCAGGCGGCGGCAATCGAGTCCTGAAGTTGTTTCAATCTGTCCGCAAGAACCCGGCTCATGGCATCAACACTAAGGCAAAAATTTGGAACTATGTTTTAGTTTGTACGGCAGGTATTCATTAACGACAAAATCAAGGCCGTGTTTCGCGAAGGCCTGCTGTTCGACACGCTGGCCCAGATTAAGCATTTGATTAATCGCAATCTGCCATTCCTGATGATGTTTGACAAACGGATCATTTTTCAGGGCGTCTTTGGCACGCTTAATATCCACCTCTTTGAGCGGATGGGTCGGCAGGTCATAATCCTTGATGTCCTGCGGCGTAACACCCAAAAAAGACGCCTGAGGCACGCAGAAAAACGCGTTCAGATGTGCCGCATTTCCGGAGCCAACCTTTAGCGTCCGGTAAATGTTAAAGTACCCGTACGGATCACCGTCCACAAAGGCATAGACCGGAATCTTGAGGCTGTCGCTCAGCCGGCGGATAAAACGCCGACACGCCCGTGTCGGCACACCGCCCATACTGATCAGAATACAATCAGCCCTCTTCCAGTAATCGTACTTGACCAAACGCTGAAACATACCGGCTGTTTCAATCGCGAGGATGAATTTGGCCTTGCTTTCAAATTCGAGGTCCTCCACTTCGACGGGAATGGAATAGGCCCCGGAGCCGAACTTGGTACAGTCGATCCGCAGTTTTTTGCCGGCAGCGTCCTTGTCCACCACAATCAACTGCCCGGCCACATCGCCGCCTTTTTCCTCCGGAACAAACTTCAATTGCTCCCGGTTGACACCAAACATCGCTTCGATATCATCCATAATGGTATCAGACTCCGGCTGCTCATCAAAGCCCGCCTTGCCCCAGTTCTTTGAGATATAGTAGGCTTCTCGCTTGGTGGCCATGTCGTCGGTTTCGATCAATTCTTTGGACAGGGCCATCATTTTGAGCGTCTGGGCAAAAGTCTTGAAGGTTTTGACGGTCAGCGTTCGCTTTTGGCACGGTTTTGGATTTCAAAGTGCCCTTTTCGCGGGCTGTATTTGACGTTCGACAGCGTGCGAATGGGCGTCGTCATCGTCGGCTTCTGATCGGCCAGAATCTTTTTATAGACATCAGCGGCGTTGTCTTTTATTCGTTCGACAACGGGAACTTTCAAACTTTGGGTACGTCGAGCCATATGTTGAGTTACTCCTGCAATCATTCATACATTAAATGGTCTTACTGTAATGCAAAAGAACGACCAATGCAAGCGGTTTTGGAAATGCGCCCCATCTGACCCAACGCCACCGCCTGCAATCGACCGGAAGATCCGCTCCAAAATCACGACGGCAAGCCGTAAACCTCTTTTTAGAGGCGTTTTTAGGCGTTTTAATAAAATGTTTTCATTTTTTTTCAAAAAGGGTATTGACATTCAGCCCCCAGACCGATATAGTGAAAGTTGTCAATTGGGCCTTCGGGCCAGTCGATAATCCTCGGCGAGGCGAAGTGGTTATCCGTTTTCCCCCCCAGACGGAGCCGCGATCCTCGCCACTTTTTTTGCGCCGCGTCTTCAAGACAGGAAATAAAGAAATTCGATAGACCCTCTCCAACACGCTTAGAGCAACTTCTCAATAAACCATCGGCCCGACACATAGCAATCCGCCAGGGCCACAGCAATCAACAAGAACCAACGCACCGCCAGCCATCGCATCGAGATACGGCTTAGGCCCCAAACCACAGTCAGCACAATTGCCGATATAAGATAAAAAAAGGCGGGATAAAAATAGACCACGGACCTGTTTGTCACATACACGCAAAATGACAGTCCGCCCATAGTCGCGGCAAGCAGGGTGCAGCAAAAAACCCATTTTGAGTCATTTTTGCCCGCCCAGATCAGACTTTGAAGCCCCACCGCCGTCAGCCCGGCCAGAAACACCATCGGCAAAGCCGTCCAAATGACCGGACTGACACCGAAAACAGGATTTAGAAACGCCAAAACAAGCCCCACCGCCGGCGGAATCAGCACTGCCACCCGTTGGGCGGAAAGAAACACAAACACCCCCATCATCAACACCGGCAAACCAAAATGTGACACACTCAGCACAACTGTGCGTTCTGTCATTGACAACGGCAGAAATAATCCCAACAAATCATACCCCGAAAGCATTGTTTGCTGCGGCAGCAGGAACAATCGCACCGCCCAATGTTGAGAAAATGTCCAAAAAAACACAACAATAAAGGCAAACGGCAGTAAACAAAACGCCGCACGTATCAAAAAACGCATGAGATCTGGTCGAAAATGCCGACCCCAGTAGACCGCAGGACACAGCAGCCACGGCACAGCGGCAAAGGTCAAACCGGTCAGGGGATGAAAGTCGATAAAACTGAGTCCAAACGGCCCGAATCCATACACCAGCCCCCCTATCAGCGACGGCATCCAGCCGGCCACCCACCGTCGGCTCAAAAGAAAAATGCCCATGGCGCCAAGAGCGGGATTGATCGCGTAAAACAGCCGAAAAGACGTCCTCAGACTGTCGGAAAAAGGAAAAAACAGCAACACCGCCCACAGGCCATAAAACGTTGCCGCCATCACCGCACTAAACATCGGATTGACCGTCCACCCCTGACGCGAACCCATACGAAACACTCCTGCGGGCAATGCTTACTTTAAGACCACTTTGCCGGTGCCGGGGCTGATTTGCCCGATGCGATAGACAGCCTCCCCGCTGTGGGTTAATTTGTCTTGGATGGCATCGGCAAAATCCCTGGCCACAATCAGGACAAATCCAATACCCATATTAAACACGCGGTACATTTCCGACTTGCGAACCGGGCCCAGACGCCGGAGAAAATCAAAAATAGGCGGCTTGGGCCATGCTGACATTTGCAACACCGCATCGCAATCGCTCGGCAGCACCCGGGGAATATTGCCGACCAGCCCCCCCCCGGTGATATGGGCCATACCGTGGACAATCTTTTTGCGCTTGTAGCTGTTCAGCAAGGCCACGATGGACCGAACATAAATCCGCGTCGGTGCCAACAGCACAGCGCCGAGCGTAGCGCCGTCAAACTCTTTAAAAGTTGAATGAAGATCCAGTTTTTCTTTTTTGAAACAGATATGCCGAACCAGCGTATAGCCATTGCTGTGAAGGCCGCTGGAGGCCAGTCCCAACACGACATCTCCGGGACGAACAGCCTTGCCGGTGATCACCCGGTTTCGCTCCACCACCCCAACGGCAAAACCGGCCAGATCATATTCGCCCTCGGCGTAGATATCCGGCATTTCAGCCGTTTCACCGCCGATCAAGGCGCAATCCGCCATCCGACAGCCTGCCGCGACACTCTCGACC
>JAAYQH010000122.1 GCA_012519365.1 Planctomycetota bacterium
ATGCCGACTTTGAGGCCTTTTGCTCCTCGCAACTGGGCCAACTGCTCCTGCGCGATGTTCGCGAAGAACACCAGGCCAAACTCGATGCTCTGAAAGAACTGCTCGGCAGCGATCTGACCCGCGACCTTCACAGCCTGACGCTGTTCGGACCCGATGACAATGAGGCCAACGCCGTGGCGATGTTCCAAGGGCAATTCGATCGGCAAAAATTGCTGGCCCTGTTGACCCTCAACCCCGCCTACCGTGAAAGCCGCTATAACGACTTCACGCTGTACCACTGGAAAGATGAAAAACGCGACAAAAATCAGGTTGGCGTCTTTGCTGCGGACAATCTGATTCTTATTACACAAGAGGAACAGGCCCTCACAGCGGCCCTGGAGGTATTGGCCGGCCAACGAGCTTCGCTGGCCAAACAGCCCGATTTGCCCTTGGCTGCTTTGCTGCAAGGCACACAAGGCGCCGTGATAGCTGCGGCCGCAACAGACCTTTCCTCTCTGGCCAAGGGAAACGAACACGCCGCTGTTTTGCTTAATTCACAACTGATCTCCCTCGTCATCAACGAGATTGAAGGCAACCTGTGCGTATTCATTCAGATTGACGCCAAGGACGTCGAGGCGGCCCAGCAAATCGAACAGGTCGCTCGCGGCCTGCTGGCCTTTGCCGCCCTGCAAGCCCAGCAGAACCCCGACATGGCGTCGCTGGTGGGGGCCTGTTCCCTCACGCGAACAAACAGCGGGTTGACCTTTGAATTTCGCTATCCCTCGGCTCAATTGTATGCCCTGATCAAACAGCATGCGTCCGTGACTGTGACGAAAAACCCCAATTAGCGGCAAAGAATGCTGAAAAAAAAACCTTCACAAACTGACGAGCAACTGGCCCGCTCGGCCGCCAACGGCGACCGGGCGGCCTTTGAGTCAATCGTTCGGCGCTATACCCGACCGCTGGCGGAATTTGTCGTTCATAAAACCGCTACTGTCCAGGACGCCGAGGATATCGTGCAGGAGACGTTTTTGCGGGCATTTGTGAACATCAAAACCTTTGATCCGCAATTCTCGTTGAAAAACTGGCTCTTTACCATTGCGTATCGATTGGTTGTATCCAGTTATCGCAAAAAAAAGCCCGTTCGGCTGGACAGCCGAACCTGTGCCGAGATGATCGACCCTCAACCCAATGAAAATTCGCAACTGGACTGGCTCTGGGAGTTAGCCGCTCAAATGGGCGAGAGCGTCTATACCGTCCTTTGGCTGCGCTACAAACAAGAGATGGAGGTCGCCGAGATTGCCCGCGTTTTGGGCCGCTCTCAAATCGGCGTGCGGGTGCTATTGCATCGGGCACGTCGAAAACTGGCCGAGCGAATCAAAGTCGCCGCCGAAAATCAACCGGACAACCTGACATTCCGAACCGTTTTGCTCGAAGGGACAACTACACTATGATTCTGTGTAAACTCTACCAATGGAAAATGCGATGGGCAAGCACGCCGACCAACGTGCAGGCCGGATCCCGCATGGCCGGGCATCTCAAACACTGCCCGACCTGCCGGACCTATCTCCATCGGCTGACCCTGCTGGAAGAACACCTGCGAACAGCACCGCCAAAGGGGCTCTTGCCGCAGGAGTGCAAACGCATCGAAACTGCTGTCTTGAACAGCCTGCAGGAGCTTCCCGCGACCGTGACATCCGGCCGGTACACGCTGCCCGCAACCGCACGCCCGGCATTTCGAAATCCCGCTTTCGCCGCCGCGGCAATGTTGCTGATTGCGGCCTTGCTTTTTGTGACGATCCCCCGTCGTCCTGAGCCTGCCCCGCCGCAGGCCAACCCGCTGAGCTCGCTTTGGAGCGACTCGGAGCAGATCACAAACAACCTGAAACAACTGATTTTTTTGCCCGAACGCTCGCTGCAAACTGAACTGACCCGTCTGAGCACCGATGCCCGACAAGCCGTCGTGTTTCTGGTCAATTGCGCCCCCTCCCATCCCCTGCCGGAAAACGCCAACGGCCTGTAAACAGCACCGCAGCGGCGGAGAGAGTAAACATCGCCGCTTACATCCGCTACCGTGCTGTTGCGTTTGCCGGTTGCAACGGCTATACTCGAGACGCTATGATTCAACATCCAAACAAACGCGGCGTGGTGTTGCTTGTCGTGCTGATGGCGGTGGCCATCCTGATGCTGCTGTATATGGTCAATATCCAGGCGATTTTGGGCCCCTCGCTCCAAACAGCACCTCAAGGCATTGAAGAACGTCCCTGGCTGCTGGAAGATCTGCTTGTCGCCGAGGGCCAACCGATTCGCCTTCCCAAGGCCCCCAAACCGACCCTGAATGCCCCCCTGACCTTGACCGGACAGGTCAGCCGCAACACCGAGTTGCGCGGCACCGTGCAGATTGCCGTCAGCTCCGATGGCCGAGTGCGGGCCGACTGGCAGGCAGAATACTCCCATCCGCCCAAACAGTATCAATTGACCGCCGCGCTGTCGGGCAACATCGACACCCAACAAACCTATCACGACGCCAACGGCCCGGACAAAAACCGCCTGTTTTTGATCGCCAAAGGCCCCTATCGCCTGCTGACCAAGGACCCCGCCACCGGCCTCGCCGAAGAGATTGGTACCGCATGGCTGCTGGGGTATCTATCCCCCGACGGCCGCGCCGAAGGAACTCTGACCCTCACCACCGACCGCCAGTGGGCCGTGGTCTATCAATATACGGCCATTCTACTACTACGGCGCAAATATTGCTCAAGAAAACCGGTTGGTAACGTCGATAACTTCTTATAAGCATGGTGCTTATAAGGAGAATCGCTATGGATATTGCACAGATTAAA
>JAAYQH010000012.1 GCA_012519365.1 Planctomycetota bacterium
CTGGGACGCAAGACCCCGGCAGTGGTCTATGGCCTTGCAAAAGAAAATGATGTTGCTATGCTAAAGACAGATGGCGGGCGGTCCGCCGTCACCCCGGCTCTGGCCTCGGTCGCCCTCCGGGCTCCCTCGCCCAGCGCCGGTTAACCATGGCCCGTGTGAACAGTTCCACCTTAACTTAACGGTGTTTCTGTCCAGCGCATGGGGACAACCTCAGAGACAGGTTTGTAAAATGGGAATGTTTGGGATGTTATTGAGTGGTTTTAATCCACTGGAAGAAGTGGCCACTAAAACGTTGTTCGTTTTGCGTTTTGGCTCCGTGGAGGTTCCCTTTACCAACCATATGCTGATTGTGAGCTTGACATCGCTGTTGATGATGATTTTGATTCCATTGGCAATACGCCGAAATGCTCGCGTTCCGCGTGGATTTCATAATGTGATTGAAGCGATTTGTGTTTTTTTACGGGAGGACGTGGCTCGTCCATTTTTGAAAGAAGACACCGACCGCTATATAGGGGTCATCTGGTCGCTGTTTTTCTTTATTCTTTGTCTGAATCTGATGGGATTGGTGCCGCTGGACAGGTTTGTCTGGCTGATCACCCGCATAGAGAATAACCATATCGGCGGGGCGCCTACCAGTAACATTTGGGTCACAGGGGCCTTGGCGACCTTTGCTTTTTTGCTGTTTCATTTGGCCGGGATTCGAAAAAAAGGATTTGCCCACTATTTGGCAACTCTATCGCCGAAAGTGCCGTGGCCTTTGATGCCTTTTATGTTTGTGATGGAATTGCTCAGTTCGTTTGTACGTCTGTTTTCGCTGGCCATTCGTTTGTTTGCCAATATTCTGGCAGGGCACATCCTCTTGGGTGTGTTGCTGGGGTTTATTGTGATTTTTAAGACGTTTATGGTCGCCGGAGCATCCATTATTGCAACGACCCTATTGAGTTTGTTGGAAATTTTTGTGGCGTTTTTGCAGGCGTATATTTTTACGTTTCTGACGACCATTTTTATCGGATTTGCCATTGGTGACGAAGAACACTGATGGGATTTTTCAAAACATTAACCGCAAAACAATTTCACGATTTTAAAGAATCAGGAACATCATCGTTTTGAGAGTGAAGATTGGCAGAAGTATTTATTTTTGGTGATGTTGTTTGGATTTTGTTTTAGAGTAGCTACTTGTTTAGGTTTGACATTAAGTTTTTTTCTTGGAGGTATTGATACAATGTTAGAATTGGTTTGGATGGTTCCGACAATCTTGGCCCAAGCGGCGGAGACGGCTGAACCGGTGGCAGCGGCCGGCAGTTCTGTGGCCGAAGCAATTGTTGCGGGGATTAGCGTATTAGGCGGTGTTATCGGAGCAGGGATGATTGTCATCGGGGCTGGGACAGGTATCGGCAATCTGGCCGGCAGGGCGACCGAGGCTATTGCGCGGCAACCTGAAGCGGGTAACCGGATATTCACGACAATGATTATTGCCGCAGCCTTGATTGAAGGTGTCACGCTGTTTGCTTTGATCATTTGTTTGATGGCGGTTTTCCGTTAACAACCCGTAACACAAGGACACGGTTATGCGGATAGGCCTATACATCATCTTGTGCGGACTGTTGCTGTCAGCGCCGGTCTCGGCACAGAGTGAGGCCGACTCATCCCCGAGCGTCTTCGAGGGATACATCGGCGAGTCCATCTGGACGCTGATATGGTTCGCGGTGCTGCTGCTGGTGCTGTGGCGATTTGCCTGGAAGCCTATCCTGGCTAGTCTTACTTCTCGCCAAGAATACATCGAGCAGCAGATTGACGATGCGGAGAAGATACGCGCTGAAGCGAAGAAAGTTTTGGCAGAATACCAAGCCAAACTGGCAGACGCCGACCGGCAGGGGCGCGAAATCATCAACGCTCGGGTCAAAGAAGCACAAAGCCAAGCCATGGAAGTCCAACAAGCCGCTCAACGCGAAATTGAGCAAATGAAACTTCGCGCCGAGGCGGAATTGCAGCGCGAACGCCAAGAGGCCGAAGATGCCCTGTGGGAGCAGGCCGGAGAAATTATTCTTCAACTGGGTAAAGAGGTCTTTGGCAAGGCGCTCGATGAAGAAGATAATCGACGTCTGATCGAACAGGCGATTGATCGTTTGCGTTCGCAACCTGCAAACGTTGAAACCCATCGTCAATTCTGAGCAACGTTTGAGATTTTTATGAAAGATGCGGCACGACATATCATTCATGAAATTTACAGCGACGTGCTGTTCGAGCTGGCTCAGGAGAATGGACAGGTCGCTGAGGTGCTGGAGGATATGGAGGCCGTTGCCAAGGTGTTTGAGGCCGAGCCGGAATTCCTGAACTTATTGACCTTCAACCATTTGAAAGAAGATGATAAGTGTGCCATCCTCAAACGGGTTTTTGGCGGGCGGATAAACGAGTTGACGTTGAACTTTTTGTGTGTTTTGGCCCGACACAATCGGCTTGGTTTTCTGTTCGGCATTTGTGATCGCTATGAATTGCTGATGGAGCAGTTGCGCAACATTCAGCATTTTGAGGTGACGCTGTCCAAAACGCCCGATGAGCGGGAACTTGAGAAAATCAAACAAGACCTCAGGGACGCTGTGGGAACCGAAGTTAAATTATCGGTTCAGGTCGATCCGGATATTTTGGGCGGTATTGTTATACGGAAAGGCGATACGGTTATTGATAATTCCGTGCGAACTCTGCTGTCTCGTGCGGTCAAGACCGTTATCAACCGATCAAAAGAAAAAAGTCAGAAACCGAATAAACAATAGCAGTGTTAAAAAACTCTTATGCGATTTGATATTAATGAAATCAGCAGCCTGATCAAAGAAGAAATTCAACGATTTAAGGCTGAAGTCGATGTTACCCAGGTGGGAACAGTGTTGGAAGTCGGCGACGGGATCGCCCGCGTCTATGGATTGGACTCGGCCATGGCCGGTGAAATGCTTGAGTTTGAAAGCGGCGTCGTGGGCGAGGCATTCAACCTTGAAGAAGACTCTATCAGTGCAGTCATTTACGGCGATTTTACAAAGGTCAAAGAAGGCAGCCTGGTACGTTCGACGGGCAACGTGTTGTCCGTTCCGGTCGGACGGGAACTGCTGGGTCGTGTGGTTAATGCCCTTTGTGAACCGATCGACGGAAAAGGGGCAATTCGCGCCGACCGACGGCGTTTTGTGGAGTCGCCCGCTCCCGGCATTGCCGACCGCCAACCGGTGCGAGAGCCCCTTTTGACCGGACTTAAAAGTATTGACGCTATGGTGCCAATCGGCAGAGGACAGCGTGAATTGATTATCGGTGACCGTAAGACCGGAAAGACGGCTATTGCCTTGGATACAATAATCAACCAAAAAGGAAAAAACGTCATTTGTATCTATGCGGCAATCGGCCAGAAAGAATCCACGGTAGCAGAAGTTGTGGCGATCCTTGAAAAACACGGTGCGATGGATCATACCATTGTGGTTGCCGCCCCGGCTGCTGACAGTGCGGCGATGCAATATATTGCCCCTTATACGGCTACCGCAATCGCCGAATTTTTTATGTATGACCAGAAAGAACATGCCCTGTGCGTGTACGACGATCTGAGCAAGCACGCGGTGGCCTACCGCGAAGTAAGTCTTCTGCTTCGGCGGCCGCCCGGCCGTGAGGCATTTCCCGGCGACATCTTCTATCTGCACAGCCGTCTGCTTGAACGCAGTGCCAAGCTTTCAGACCAGCAAGGCGGCGGCTCGATAACCGCGTTGCCGATTATCGAGACACTCGAAGGACAGGTCTCGGCCTATATTCCCACCAATATTATCTCGATTACAGATGGGCAGATTTATTTGCAGCGGACTTTGTTTCTGTCGGGGTTTCGGCCCGCCATTGACGTGGGAATCAGCGTCAGCCGTGTCGGCGGCGATGCCCAGGTTAAGGCGATGAAAAAAGTGGCCCCCAAACTTCGCCTTGATCTGGCGTCTTTTCGTGAACTTCAGGATTTTGCACGCCTCGGCACGGAACTGGATGAGGCGGCCCAGCGTCAGCTGGATCGCGGCAATCGCATGTTTGAGCTGCTCAAACAAAAACAATATTCGCCGATGAACGTTTCAGAACAGGTCCTCAGTATCCTGGCAGGCTCCTCCGGCGCATTGGACGATATTGAAGTATCCCGCGTCAACCACTTTATTGAAGAATTGCTGGGTTGGATGAAGATGGAAGCGCCGGAGTACCTTGAGACCATTGAACAAACCGGTGATATCGACGATGCGTTGATGGCCGGCTTGCTCGAGGCCGTGGAGACCTACAAAACAATTTATAAGTTTTCGTTTGGAGCTTGATTTATTGACGGGTGTGTTTTCCTGAAGCAGGCAACAAATACCTGAACACTGGACCAGCGAATTTGAATAAGAATCAATGTCGAATATCCGAAACATTGTGAAGCGCCGCTCGGCGGCCGGCAACATCGCCAAGGTAACCGGCACGATGGAAACAATCAGTGCCGTTCGCTACCGCCAATATTTTAACCAGTGGCAGCAAGGGCGAGCGTTTTATGAGGCGCTGGCTCAATTTGCCTATCTTATGGTCTCGGCTGAGCAGGCTGTCGCGCATCCGTTGTTAAGGGAGTCACATTCGAATACCCAGGTTGTCCTTGTCATTGGTTCGGATCACGGTCTGTGCGGCGCCTATAACAACGACCTTTTCCGTTTGATTGATACTCACGCCAAGATGGCCAAGCGTTTCGGACGAGAAATCCTGTTTTACGCCAAAGGCCAAAAAGTGGTCAACTATATGGAGCAACGCGGGATCCGGCCGGTCCATGTATACACCGAA
>JAAYQH010000123.1 GCA_012519365.1 Planctomycetota bacterium
CCGGTGTTGGCGGCGATGCTGAAGGTCTTCGGGTTGTACGGACAAGGGGCTGACAATGTGCTGAATGTCTCGCTGACCCGTCAGGCATTCGCTTTTGAGCGGCTGCCGGAGGGGTTTGACGGGTTTCGTATTTTGTGGATATCCGATCTGCATTTTGACCGGATTGATGGGTTGGCCGAGCGTGTGCTGGAGCTAACCGCTGATCTTGAGCGGGATATGACTGTATTGGGCGGTGATTTTTGTTTTGATCATCATCTGACCGACAAGGCAATCGAGCGGGCCGAGCGACTGAGCGGGATGCTGCTGGAAAAAAGTCCGGTGTATGCCATTTTCGGGAATCACGATTATTCGCCGCTGGCCGAGGTGTTGCGCAGGGTGGGGGTGGTGGTGCTGCTGAACGAAAACGCCGTTATCGACCGTGATGGGCAGCGGATTTGGCTTATCGGCGTGGATGACTGTCATTATTTTATGGCGCACGATCTGGAACTGGCCATGCAGGGGGTCAATGGGCAGGAGTTTAAGATATTGCTGGTGCATTCGCCGGAGTTGTATGCGCAGGCCGCGGCCAAAGGGATCGATCTGTATCTGACCGGTCATACTCACGGCGGGCAAATCTGTTTGCCGGGGGGCCGGGCGGTGGTCTATTCGGCTGCGGCGCCGCGCAAGTGCATCCGCGGGGTGTGGCGGCATGAGCGGATGCTCGGCTACACCAGCAGCGGGGCGGGGGCCTCGGGAGTGCCGGTTCGCTTTAATTGTCCCGGCGAGGTTGCCCTGTTGACCCTTCGGCGCAAGGATGCCTGATAAGGGATGCGGATATAGGGGCGCGTTGGCCAGGACGCGGTCTTATCCGGCCGCTTGCGCGGCTCGGCTGTTGTCTGGTGTCAAAACAATTGTTGACTTCGCCGCCCGGCTGCGATATGTTCAGGCTTATACAAAAGGACTATCAGGAGTTCCTATGAAATCAAGACAAAAGCGATCGGGTTTGGTTTCAGCATCTATCGGGTTTTCCTTTCGAACAATCCTTGTGACAGGGGCGCTGCTTTTGCCGGTGCTGGCCGGTTGCGGGGAGGTGCCCATCACCGGTCGAACGCAGTTTAATCTTGTGCCGGATTCCATCGTCAATTCGATGTCGCTGCAAGAGTACAACAGTTTTTTAAAGGAAAACACCCCTTGCACCGATCCGGTCAAGATTGATCAGGTTAAGCGCGTCGGCTATCGGCTGGTTGAAGCGGTCGAACTATACTGCCGGGAGAATGGAATGACCGATGCGATTCAGGGCTTTTCCTGGGAGTTTAATGTTATTGAGGACGATTCAACCGTCAATGCCTGGTGTATGCCCGGCGGCAAAGTGGTGGTTTATACGGGGATTTTGCCGGTCGCCCGGGACGATGCGGGATTGGCGGTGGTGTTGGCTCATGAAATCGCCCATGCGGTGGCCCGTCACGGCAGCGAGCGGATGAGTCAGGGCCTGCTGTATGAGTTGGGTGGAATGGCGCTGTCCGAGGCACTAAAGAACCGCCCCGAGGCGACCCAGCAGTTGTTTATGCAGTCCTATGGGGTCGGAGCGCAGGTTGGTTTGCTGTTGCCGTACAGTCGTCTGCACGAAAAAGAGGCCGACCGGCTGGGGTTGATCTTTATGGCAATGGCGGGGTATGATCCGCGCGTTGCGGTGGACTTCTGGAAGCGGATGTCGTCTGCTCAAGAGGGACAAAGCCCGCCGGAGCTGCTCAGCACCCACCCGGCCGATGCCACGCGCATCCAGTACATTGAGCAAATGCTCCCGGAGGCGATGACCTATTACCGCCCCCGGCAGTCCCCGTGACAGAACGTGAGAAACAGCATTGAGGGGGCTGGCTGTCGGGGCCAAGGCCAGGTCGCCTTATCAGGCGGGTGATCAAAAGTCGCCGTTGTAGTTTGGCCGGCCGTCGTCGCTGTCGTAGGCAAGGGTGTCGTTGCTGCTGTGGGGTTCTTCGGTGATGACCAGTCGGCGAATGTGTTCGGCTTTTCGGGTGCGGCAGTCCACGGTTACCACGATGCCGTTAATCCGGACATCATCGGTAGCAATATCAAAGGGGAAGGGCATCTGGGTGCGGAAGGCCTTGATGACGCTTTCGGAATTGCGTCCGAGGACGCTGTGGTGGGCGCCGGTCATTCCAATGTCGGTGATGCAGGCGGTGCCTTGGGGCAGGATGCGTTCGTCGGCGGTCATCACGTGGGTATGGGTGCCGAAGACACAACTGACCTTGCCGTCCAGATAATAGCCCATGGCGATCTTTTCGCTGGAGGCCTCCGCGTGCATTTCCACAAAAATCACATCCGCCTCATTACGCAGCCTTGGCAACAGGGTGTCGATTTTGGCATAGGGGCAATCGGCCGGTTTCATATAGATGCGTCCGATGAGTGTGATGACGCCGACGGAAACCCCTTTGGCAGTGTGGTACACCACGGCGTCTTTGCCGGCTGAGTTCGGCGAAAGATTGGCCGGGCGGAGAATGTTGTTTTTGGTCTCAAGGGTGGGGATGATTTCCCGCTTGCGATAGCAGTGGTCGCCGAGGGTGATAATGTGTACGCCGTATTTGCACAATTTGTCGTAAATTTGCGGGGTTATTCCTGAGCCGCCGGCGGCGTTTTCGGCATTGACAATGACACAGTCGATATCCTCATCCCGTACAAGGGAGCTGAGTTTTTGGGCCAGGATTCGCCGTCCTGGACGTCCCACCACATCGCCTATGCACAACACATTGATTTTCATTGTAAAAACCACACTTTCTTATCTATCACTCCCTTCCCGGCCTGGATTTTTGCCAAGCCAGGAAGAGAGTTTGTCTACTGCCTGCCCCGCTGCTGCTTTTGGTTTCGCCCTGCCGGCTGGCGGTTTTTGGCTTACCGAGCGTATTCGATGCAGCGGACTTCGCGGAGCAAAGTTACTTTGATTTCGCCGGGGTAGGTCATTTCTTCTTCGATTTTTTTGGCGATATCCCGCGCTGTTTTGTAGGCGGCTTCATCGCTGATTTTCTGGGCATCGACGATCACCCTGACCTCGCGACCGGCCTGGATGGCATAGGTGTTTTCCACGCCCTCAAACTCG
>JAAYQH010000124.1 GCA_012519365.1 Planctomycetota bacterium
AGATTTTGGTGCCCAATCTTTTATGATTACCTCCTCCAAAAATCTGCTGGATTTTTCTTCGGCTGGAGGTATAATTTGGGGCGTAAAAAGACGGTAATTGGATGTTTAAACTCGAGTTAGGAGACCTGAAAATGGATACTAAGGCAAAAGAAGCCGCACGGCAAAAAGTCATCGAGGTACTCAATAAGGCGCGGTCGATGGAACTGCAGGCGATCGGCCAGTATATGAATCAGCATTACAATCTGGACGATATGGATTACGGCGAACTGGCGGCCAAGGTCAAGTTGATCGCGATTGACGAGATGCGGCACGCTGAGCAATTTGCCGAACGCATCAAGGAACTGGGCGGCGAGCCGACTACCGAGATGTCTGGCAAGGTCAGTTGCGGACAGACGGTCGAGGCCATTTTTCCGTTTGACAGCAAACTCGAAGACGATACCATTTTCATCTACAACCAGTTTCTCAACGTCTGCCGCGAAAACGGCGACAGTGTATCGATGAAATTATTCGAGGCTATCAATGCCGAAGAACAGGAACACTATAACTATTTTGACAATGTTAGTGACCATATCGAAAAACTGGGTCCGGCCTATCTGGCGCAGATCGCCGGAACGCCCTCTGATACCGGCGGATTTTCCAAAGGATTTGTCTCGTCTGGCGGCGGGGAATAATTAGGTTTTTCGGTAGACAACCGATTCAAGTCCTGGGTGCTGCGGCGACGGCACTCAGGACTTTTTTTATGGATTTTGATGTAAGTAATTGAAAATAATCGACTTATAGCAGGTTGCACAAAAGCGAAATTTCTGCTATACTTATGAACTGGATGAATGTCGTTTAGACGCTTATAGATATGTTTATTTACCCCGAGGCCTATGCACAGAATTAAGTATTTTCGAAACATTGAGGACATTGAACAATTGACGCCGCAGGAACGCCGGCAGTTGAAGGCGGTGACCGAACAGTTTGCGTTTCGCGTCAATGATTATTATTTGTCATTGATTGACTGGGCTAATCCGGCCTGTCCGATTCGACGTCTGATTATTCCGCACCCCGATGAATTGGAAGGGTGGGGCAGGCTGGATCCGTCCAATGAACAGGCTTACACGGTGCTGCCGGGCCTGGAGCATAAGTATCATTCCACAGTGCTGCTGTTGGTCAGCAATGTGTGCGAGGGGATTTGCCGCTATTGTTTTCGCAAGCGGGTGTTTATCGAGCCGCAAAAAGAAGCGCTCAGGAATGTGCCGGCTGCAGTTGAGTATATCGCCGCGCATCCGGAGATTACCAATGTGCTGCTGACCGGCGGCGATCCGTTGGTGCTGACCACCCGTAAACTCGAGCGAATTATCTCCGAATTGCGCAGGATTGACCACGTGCAGATTATCCGCATCGGGACACGAATGCCGGTGTTCAATCCGTATCGCATTCTGGATGACCCGTCATTGCCGGAGATGATTTCGCGGTACAGTCTGCCGAACAAGCGGATTTACGTGATGACGCATTTTTGTCATCCGCGCGAGCTGACCGATACGGCCTGTAAGGGGATAAATATCCTGCTGCGGGCCGGGGCGATTATGACCAACCAATTTCCCCTGATTCGCGGCGTCAACGACGATTCGGATGCCCTGGCCGAGCTGCTGCGGCGGCTGTCGTTTGCAGGGGTGGTTCCCTATTACTTGTTCCAGTGTCGTCCGGCCCTCGGTAATCACGGCTATACGGTGCCGATCGAAGAGGGGTATATGATCTATGAAGCGGCTAAGGCGAAGGTCTCCGGATTGGCCAAACGGTTGAGGTTTGTGATGTCGCATGCGACCGGCAAGGTGGAAATTTTAGCCAAGACGGATACGCAGATCTATTTTAAGTATCATCGCGCCGCCGATGATGCGGACAGCGGCAAGGTGCTGGTGTGTAACTCCAACCCCAGCGCTTGCTGGCTGGATGATTACGATGAAATCGCGGGGGAGTATCCGCCGACAAAGCCGTATCGACTGTATGGACCGGAGTAACGGCGGTGCTTGCCTGTTTTACGAGGCTGCTGCCTGCAAGGCCGCCAGGGTAAACAGGACGGGGTATAAATCCTCTGTGTACCAGAGTTTGGCAAAGTACAGTCCGATGGCAGCGGGAGGCAAACAGGTGCCTTGATGAGTGTGCTGCACCAGCCAATTCAAGCCCGCCTCTACGGCGTCGGTTTTTGCATTTTGAGCCGACGCCAAAGCAGTCACCGCCAGTGCCGTATGTTCAATGCCGTCCCAGCTGCCGTCAGGTCGCTGCCTGCCGAGCAGATAAGCCGCCGCCGGCGGAATCATCGCGTCAAGAATCGGATAGGCACAGCGATCCATCTTTGTCAGTCCCATTAAGACACGGGCGGTTCCGTAAACGGGATTGGTTTTGTCCGGCGTGTGAGGATTGCCGAACCACAGCGGCAGCCACGCACCATCGGGGCGTTGATGCGCGTAAAGAAATCGCAGGGCCCGGGGAATCGCACGGTGAATGCGAGATTGCAGGGCCGGCAAAACCTCGTTGTTCCACAGGGTGAAGGCTTCCAGCGCGTGAGCGGTGATATCGGCGCAACTTCGATCAAACTCGAGTTGACCCCAGCCGCGGCAAAAGGTTGGAATACCGCCGTCGGCGTTTTGCAGATTCAGCAGCCAGGTCAATCCCGCCGCGACGGCTTGGCGCACGGCATCGCGTTGGGGGTTGAGCCGATGCAGGGCCACCAACGCCCCGGCGGTATCGTCGGCGTCCGGAACGGCGCCGGGCAAATGGCTCCACCCCCATCCGCCGGGAGCAGCACCGGTGTAAGGGTGAGGGGTTTTATATTGTTGATCCAGCAAAGTCTCGGTTAAGGTGTTACGCTCATGTTCAGTCAGATGATCTGCGGCAAGGATTTTGGCGGCATGAGTGGTCAGCCAAGTCGAAAGTGTGGTATCGATTGGCCAGCTTCCGTCCGGCCGCTGGGACGCAATCAGAAACGCCAGTCCCTTTTGGGCGACCGGATGCTGCACCTGACCGATGGCGGCCAGACTCATCGTCACAAAAGCTGTCAGCGGGGGGGCTTCAAGAAAACCACCGTTGCTTGGCTGTAGGGATCTGAGCATGGTCAGCGTCGGACCGCAGGCGGCACGGCGGAGGCAACGTAAGAGCGGATTGGCTGGCGGGTCAAAATGGAACTTGGCTTGCCCAACGGCGATCAGTGCCGGCAACGCATAACTGACCACCGTCAAACGAACCGCCCGATACAGGCCGCGCGGCAGTTGTGCCAGTTCAAATGGAAGCGGCTTGACATGTCGCCAGGGATGGGGCGTATCCTGAAATAAACCGGCCAGTGTGCAGTGCGTCAAAATCGGCACAGCGAACGTCCGATCCTCGCCGTAGGCGGCATAGACCGCTTTGGCCAGGTCCGCTTTATCCTTGCACTTCAGCTCGTCTTCCAACCAGCGGAGGGCCTTGCGGGTGTGTTTGGAAAACTGCCCCGATAGGTCAACAGCACTCAGGGCCGCCAACGACAGCAGCGTAGTGCTGAGATTGCTTGGGTCGCGGTTTTCGGTATCGCCCCAGCCGCCGTCAGGATTTTGATGAGCGGCCAGCCAGCCCAGCCCCTTTTGGATCGCCTCTGCCCAGCGCTGCGAATCGGCAATATGCAGGGCGGTTATAGCGACCGCCGTGGCCAGGGGGCTGGAACTGAGCCGCCCCGTCCAGAGGCCCTCGGCAGAGCGAGCGTCAAGCAAATGTTCCAGCGTGTTGGCGTAGGTCGCGGTGCGAGCGTTCATTTGAGATGTCCCAACGAAAGCAGGCCATAAAAGCAGTATTCGCAATCGCTGAAATGATCTGTCACATTGGGCCGAAAGCCGATTGTTTCATCCCACAGGGCGACTGCAAAGGTCATATCGGCAGAGCGAATCAATGACAGATCTGTTTTCATCGCCCTCAGGGCGTGCAGGGCCACAGCGGTCGAAAGCAGATCGGCCATGGGTGCCGCCGGGGTCACCTTAAAACCACCGTTTGGATCACGGCTTGTCATTAGCCACTCGGCCACATCGATATCAATCGGCTGGGCCAGTTCTGCCAGCGTGGTCACCGCCGCGGCCGTGGCCGGTGTGGAGACCAGCGGCAGGGCCGA
Organism: Planctomycetota bacterium; assembly: GCA_012519365.1. Classification (GTDB taxonomy): domain Bacteria; phylum Planctomycetota; class Phycisphaerae; order Sedimentisphaerales; family Anaerohalosphaeraceae; genus T3Sed10-213. The sequence continues at coordinate 4,118 of JAAYQH010000124.1, forward strand.
CTCATTGCAATAGCCGCCGTTGGCTTTGAGGTTTTGAAGGCACTCAATGACTGCTTGCTCCTCAGGCAGCGGACAGCCCAAATCCTGATACGCTCCCAACGCCAAAAAGCAGCCGTAGGCCGACCCTTCTTCGTCGGCACTCAAATGATGATACGCACCGTCTTTGCAGCGAAATGCCTCTACCTTCTCGCACAGGATTTCAATATCAGTCGACCGCAGTTGGCCGATCAGCCGGCGGCAGCGAATCAGTGCTGATAAATGCGCCAAATCCAGGTCGTCGCCAAAACCAAAGCGGTCAAGAAAACCCGACACCTCGGCGGCATTGGATAAATGCTCCAATGCTGACAGGTTCATCACCGCAAAGCCGGTATAGTACAAATCGCTTTGGGGCCCTTTGCCGCGAAAGCCGCCATCGGGGTTTTGTTTTTTCAAAACCACAGCAGCGACCTTTTCAGCACAGATTTCCCCGGTCGGACAGGCCGCAGCAGCGGTATCAATCAGACTCTTGCAGATGCTCATCGCAGCACCTCATGGGTTCAATGTCGTCGAAAATTTTAGTGATGACCCGCCGCAGCAGAGTCTTGACGCGGGACGATTGCACGGTGTCAAGACACCCGACTGCTTGGCTGCGATACTCGGCCAGCAACTGCCTTGCAGCCGGTTCACCCCCGAGAGCGGACACAATGGACAACTCGTTTTTTTGCTGGGCGGTTTGCCAGTCCAGCAGGTCGTCGCGGATTTGATAGGCAACGCCCAGCGCATAGGAAAACCGATCCAGCGTCTCAAACAGGGTGGTCTTTGCGTTGCCCAGAACGGCACCGATTTTCAGCGCAACGGCAAAAGCCGGGGCGGTTTTCCCGGCGAAGATGTTCACAATATCCCCCGCTGTCGGTGTTTTCTGGTGGCGCAGGCAGTCCAGCTCTTGTCCCTGTCCGAGGCACAAAGCCCGATGGCCGTGAGCGGCGATCTGCAGCAAGGCGTTTTTTTGTTCGGGTCCGACTTCCAGCTCGACCAAAAGACGGTACCCTTCGCCGATAAGCAAGTCCCCGACATTCAGCGCGACGGGGATGCCGTACTGCATGTGCAGTGTTTGGCGGCCGTAGCGTTGGGTGTCGTTGTCTTCAATGTCGTCGTGGATAAGCGAGGCCTTGTGAAAGCATTCAACCGCAACGGCGGCCTGCCGAATGGTGCGGGGCAAAGGCTCATCGTCGCGATGGGCACAGGCTGCGGCCATGGTTGCCGTCAGCAAAGGACGATAATGCTTCCCGCCGCAGCTGAGCCACGCAAGAGCAACGGCCACCGTGGGATCGTCGGCGTCGTTAAAAAACTCCCGCAGTGCCGCCGGACTAAACCACTCTCGCACGCGGCGTTTTAATTGGTCAAAGCCGACGGATTGTTCAGCGGGGGTGTAGGTTTCCAAAATGGCGGTCAAGGCGTCAATGTCAAAAGCCGTGTCTTTGCAGCCGTCGTACAGCAAGGGAATCGCTGCGCCCGGCACCGCACCGGCTTCCATATAGGGAAAGACCTTTTCCAGAACAGGCAGGCAGCTTACGCCGATGACCGCCTCGACCTGGCCGGACTGGATCAGTGCCATGACGACCGGTGAGCCTTCGGCGATCAAAATAGTGTAGCCGAGTTTTTCGGCCCGGCGCGTCAGCGGATCGATCACACACCGGCCGCAATGCTTGCAGAGCAGGCCGAAGCTGTCGCACTCCGCCGGACAATGACGAGCGGATTTGAGGCATTGCGGCAGCAGTAGCAAACGTTTGGAGTAAGCAATGGTCTGCACCGTGGGCCGCCAGGCCGCGTTGTTGAGCATCACTGCGGCATACGGCAGAAATTCGCTGCTTAACCCTGCCTGGTCAAGGATGTGCGCGGCATGTTGTTTGAGCGTTTCAAGCGGTACCGGCGGGGTGAGCCTATGAAGCGGCAGATAGGCCTCAATGGCGCGATCGAGTTGTCTTCGCATCGCGGCAGTGGGGGGGATGCCCGCACCGACCGCTACGGAGGCAGGATGTTTGGCATTGTCAGACATAGTGACGTTCCGACTTGGCCTGTGATTCAGGCCGGTTGATTTGTTTGCCGACACGGACGAATGCTTTTCTCCATGCGGCTACTTCAGTCTTGCCCAAGACGCGCATCACGGCGCGTTTGAGCCAGGGCACGCCGGCGCAGCGTTGATTGTCCCAAAACAGCAGGGGCACTTTCTTGAAGTTGATTTCGTAACAGGTTCGATATAACTGCAGATGTTCCGGCCGCATCACGTCGAGTGAAAACCGCCGGCCTTCGGCGATATCCTCTCGCGTATAAGGTTCGTAGAAGACCGGAAAGACCACAGCGTCCTGCGTTTCGAGAAATCGAACCAGCTTCAGGGTACGCTGGATGTCGTCAGGGGTTTCACCCGGCAGACCCAGCACCAGACTTACCACGGCAAAAAAGCCATTGCGGCTCATCCGTTCGGCGGTGGTATAGAGCAGCTCTTCCCAGTCGTCCGGGCGATAGGGGGCGATTTTACCGGGGCAGTTGGCCGCGACCAGGTGACCGTTGGCATTTTCGGCGCCCATATTGACCCAAAGATATTTGCTCTTTTTTTGCCACGTCAGCAGTCGGCGTATTTCCTGAAGTTGATCATCTGTCAGCTGGGCCACACTGGTGATATTGGCGTG
>JAAYQH010000125.1 GCA_012519365.1 Planctomycetota bacterium
GATCTTCTGTGTCCGGCACAACAATCGGCGAAACACCGACAAAATTCGGCTCCCCATCGATCATATACAAATAATGTTGTGCAATAGCGCTATTGGGATTGCCCTGAGCGTCTTTGCCCTTGTTCCACTGCAGGACGACTTCGGCCGGATTGACATCTATCGCCCCATCGGCAGGTACAGGCTGATGGGCTCTGTTCTCATAAAATGTCGCAATGCGCAGATTGTCCAAAAAGACACCTTCGCCGGGCGTCCGCCCGCTGAAGGCCAGGTAATTGGCGTCCGTGTTATCCCATGCAAATTTCTGCATGCTCAGATACACCCCATTGAAATAAACCGCTGCGGCTGCAACACTGCCGGCATTAAAATCGGTGACATAAAAATCAACGTGAATCGTGCCGGAATTGACGCCGACCGGTATTGTTTCCAGCAAATTGCCGTTGCTCCACAGACGAAGATTGTTGTCAAGAGCCAAATCGACATAAAAGTCCGAAACCCCTACGCCCTGATTGGCTCGGCCGGTAGTAGGACGCAAAGGAGCGACATGATCTTGGGAATCGCGGGCCGCCAGCGCTTCGGCACGCGTGTTGCCGACGCCGAAACCGCCGAAACGGTTGGCCTCGTCATCGGCGACCTGGATGCGGACCACTTCCAGCGAAACGGAAAACCCATCGGCAGCCAAAATCGCCTCATCGATCAGATTATAATCCAGAAACAAACTGGACATGCCTGGGCCCACCGCCACATTGAGCTGATTATTCAGGATCTGGATCGATGTCGGCTGGCCGGAGCCTTCAAAGGCCTCCACATAGGTCAGCGGCGCCAACAGGCCGCTCATGCCCACCGTCGATGCACTGATGTTAGTATTATTCGGCCGGTCATAAGAATCGCTGAACAACACGGCACCCTCATAGGCGGCGCTTGCCAACGCCCCCACACACATCACCAAACACATACACACTTTCTTTTTCATTGCTGGAACCTCCGAAATACATTAATTTTTATTTTTCTAAATCCCGAACTACCGATCATAAACGGCTCTGAACAGCAGATTTGTAAAGCTGCTGAATCTCTTTTTCGCTCAGCGCACGGTTGAAAAACAAAACATCACCCAACCGCACATCTACCGGTTCCAATCCGGCCAGTTGTCCCCCGAATTGAAGCCGCTGATATCTCTCAAGGGGTTGTTTTTGAAGTACCGAATCGATGTCAGATAATCGCCCGTTGAGATACATTTTTTTGGGTTCGCCGACCGCATTGGTTACGACGACAAAATACCACGTCTGCGGGAGTAAAGATTTGGCGGTTTTGAGCGTACGCCACTTGCCTTGCCCCGGCCAATAGGCCGAGTGCTCCAGTTGACCGGAGGCGGTCATGGTTACCGCACGATAGTAGCGTCCGGAACCGGATGGATCGGCTGCATAATGGGCAAAGACAAGTTGCTCTTGAATTTGACCAAAACAGACCCAGAAACAACTTGTATAGGAGCCCTGCGGATGCTGGTGTATCCACTCAAGAGCACGCACCTGAACGCCGGCACCGCCCTCTGTGAAGCGCAACGCTCGAGCATCAATCGCCGGATCAAGCACGGGGCCGGAGCAGGTCGAAACAGCCGGGTCAACCTCGACCGGCAGGACCGCGCCGCCTATGAGATTCTGAAATGTATCCGCATTGTCCCCATTGAGTCGAAAGTACATCATCGGGTCGAGAGAGCGGGCACATCGCTCAAACGTTGTCGGCATGGCATACGCAAATTGGCGGTCGGACAAAGGAACAGTGCTTATTTGTCGGCCCGATACCCGACCGGCCTGATGGGCCGACAGTCGAAGGGTCTTCTCAAATACGCGCGGATTGGAGCCGAGCCTCATTTCCACCTGACCGGATCGCACGTGGGCCTCAGTATTGGCAGAGGAATCCACCACTACGCCAAATTCCGTCCCATAATCCACGATGGATGCCGACGGCGTACGCACCGTAAATCCGACCGCCTCAGCAGGTACGCATGCGGCGGCTTTGCCTTTTTCCAGAAAAATCTGATTGTTCTCTTCCAGTCGAAACGTCGCCGGGGCCTCAAGCACAATAAGTGCCTGGCTGTTCATCTGTACCTCAAGCATTCCCGACTCCAGCGTTACCATCTCATCTCGAAGTGTTTGTCCAGCAGACAGGGTTGTTTTGGTACCGGCAAGGGAAACCTGATAGACATCCATAATCCGACCGAAGGTATTGCCGCGGACCGGCGCGAAATAATAGAACACCATTAAAAACAATATCGCTGCCGCAGTGGCAGCAAACGAGGCTATCGAAAAGGCACTGACAGGGGTCGGTGCTTGGCATTTTTCGAGCGGCTGCACATCGCGCACGGGCATGGGCACGGACCGGGGTCGGGGGATCTCGACCGGTTCGGCGTTCTTTTCCTCTTCCGCCAACACCGAAAGGAGATAATCGAATGCGGCTTTATCAGATTCGACACTCTCAGGATGGGCTATCTCTTCAAGAACGGCAAAGGTAGAGATAATATCAAAATAATACTCTCGCGCCAGGGGGTTTTGTTCCAGCAAGTGCTGGAAATAGGCAAATTCATCGGTAGTCAGCGCGTTATCCATCGCGCGAACACAGAGATCGCCAATCTCCGCAAAAAGTCTGTCATCAGTATTCATAAGCCTGTTCCTGTCCGAGAGATCGTTTCATACACTTGGCGAGCTTGACATGAACCCGACTGATGAAGCGATAGACACTTTGTTTGGAAATACCGATCGTCATAGCGATTTTATTGAACGAAAGCCCCTGTTCATAGCGCATCATAATCACGGAACTTTCTTTTTGAGAAAGATGCGCGGCACACTTTTTCAGGACTGCCAGCCGCTCGGTGAGATTATCCAGCCGTGACGACTCGGCCTCAATAATATTCAAAAGATTATCATTAAAATGAAGCCGCGAAGAACTGTTATTGTGCAGATATTTTAAGATTTTATGACGAGCAATGGCTTTGCCCCAGGCCGTAAAATCCGTCCCCGGCTGAAATTCGTCAAATTTTTCCCACATTAAAACAAGCGTATCCTGCAAAATATCATCGGCATCGTTAACATGAAAAACCATGCTGAGGATGTAAACATAAAGTTTCTTCTGATTAGCCAAAACCAGCCCCATAAACAATTTATGGGAGGAGTCTTTTGAAAAACCATGTTTGTGACTCTTGTTTTCCATAAATTCAATCTGAACGTCCCCGCTGTTCAGTCCAACACCGCTCGTTCTGTTTTGGATTAAGATTCCTTAAAAAACCATGAATGACCTAATTGCATTCTATTTTCCCTATATCCCTCAATGACGCTGTTTGTCACCCTAAAAATTTGTTTTTTGCCCGGATTCTCAGAAAATTCGAAATAGTGTTAAACCCGGATTTCCCAAGTAAATCCGTGCAAAAAGGTAAGACTTTGATAGTATAGGGCTTATGGATGCTGTCTACAACAGTTTTTGTGTTCAGATTTGGAGAACCTGATGGGTGAAGCCAAAAAGGAGGC
>JAAYQH010000126.1 GCA_012519365.1 Planctomycetota bacterium
CTCCGGCGTTTTTTTCTCTGAGGGACTGCTGTACCTCGGCACAAAACAGCATGCTTAACTGCGTCATGTAAAAATGCCGGTGAATTCCCTGCCAGGTACGCATCTCAAAATGATCCATGCCCAGATCCCGTTTGCCAATCTCAAAGTAGCGTTCAATCGGCCACCGCGAAAACGCCACCCACACCAGCCATTCCAACGTGATCTGTTTATCATCAATAACCATATTCGACAAAAGATACTTCACTTCGTTCGTGTCAAGTACATTACGGGCGATGATCAAGGTGTGTGGGCGACCCGGAAGCCCTTTGGGGCCGTGTTGGCGGTAGAACTCGATGGCTTTGACTTCCCAAACGACCGGCCCTCTTTCGCCGTTTTTGATTTTGAACCGCTGCCATTTCTGCCGATAAAACTTCGGAGAATAGACGCCCAGTTTCCGCACTTCACAGGTCGGGCTCGTTTGACGTGAAATACGCGGATATATACGCTTACGGCCTCTTTTACGCATTTCTGAGGGCGTGGCTTTCTGCAGCACAGTCGGCGAACTTGTCCAACCGCTAAAGTCCGACGGGATTTCGCCGACATAGTTTTGCCCCAGGGATTCCAAGCCATCCAGAAAGTCACGGTCGCGTCCATACAATTCATCAAACGTCAGGGCCGAAAACCGAAGGCCATTGCCCAACGCACGGCGAATCTGATCCAGTGCAATATCCGCTTTCTTACGGTAGATCACCGTCTCCGGTACTTTCGCCTGCCGGCGGCGGACCGGATCGTTGGCCCAGTCCTTGGGCAAATACAGATCGCTGTCCAGAAGACATTGAAAATCATCAGCCACATACCCCAGATGGACGCCGACGACACAGTTGTCAACCTTGCCGGTGTTGCCGCACCATTGACGCTTGACGCCGCAAGTGTGGTTCCCTTTTTTGGGATTGCCGCTTTCGTCAATGACACCGATAGCGAGAGAATGGCTGTGATCCGAAGCAACTTGCCATTGCAAACGATCTCGAAGACGTGTATGATCCCACGGAATGTCGGATAAGAAAAATTGTAACGTTTGCGGCGCCATCCCCGATGCCAACGCAATCGGCTCGATGCTTTTTCGAGGCAGGTCCGAAAGTTGACCGGTGACATAGGCCAACAAGTCCTGCCGGGGCTCTGAGTGAGAAAAGCAATCATCAAAATGTGCCCAAAATGCCTTCAATTTACGTCCCATTTGTTTGATCTGTTTCGCATCCATGCCAATTCTCCTTGTAAGTTTATCAACTACAAGAAGTTATCGGCATTATGCTGTCAGTTTCTTTGAGCATAAGTCGCGATGTCGTATTAAGGGCAACCCTAAAAATAGATATGATTTTTCCCGTCGCGGAGCCGATGGGAAAAACCATATCTATTTTGCGGTCACTACGGTACGGTCATCTTGCCGTGCAAGCCCTATATGCCGCGTCATAAAGGCAAGGTTGAAAAAGGTGTGGATTATATCAAAAGCAACGCCTTAAAGGGGCGAACCTTCACAAGTGTAAAGGGCGGAGTAAAATCGCGGCGGATGGCATTGTAAAACCGCGGCGCCCAAGCCGTACTATCTCTGCTGACACGCCTTGTGTCAATTCAAATTTTTCACTTTTTATCGACCTGTCAAACGCCGTTTATTCTGTTCCCGGATTTCCCAAGTAAATCCGTGCAAAAAGGTAAGATTTTGATAGTATAGGGCTTATGGATGCTGTCTACAACAGTTTTTGTGTTCAGATTTGGAGAACCTGATGGGTGAAGCCAAAAAGGAGGC
>JAAYQH010000127.1 GCA_012519365.1 Planctomycetota bacterium
AAATCCACGCCAGCGACCGATAGAGGATGATACTTTTGGGGTTCAGCGGGATAGCCCGATCGCGTAACAGTTCATAGCCGTTTCGAACCCACCGCCAGCGTTCCTCCGGCTGGGTATTGGGAATGGCCACAGAGATGTTATACGCCATATTCCAGGCGTGAAAGTCCCACACCGCCGCAAATCGCGGCTGCAAAGTGGTGATCCACTCGGCCAATTGCTTGGCGTCAAAGAATTTGCCTTCCTGCTTTAGATTGTCCGCGCGAATCCAGAGGATATTGACCAGCAAACCTCGAAATGCCCCCAGCGCAACGGTAGCAAACGCCAACGACGGCGGGGCGTTTTCCAACGCGGTGGTAGCCACCAGCCCCATTTCCTCGCGGGCCGTGCGGATCCCGTCCAGCTGCATCGCCGCGCCGATTAAAGTCGCCGCGCCGACCGCCAGACACAAGATGATGATAAAAAAGTCCTTAGTCTGCATATGTCCTTGATACTACGTCATTCGACAAGAAGGGTTTCGGTTTTTTTGTGTTTTGTCATTCTGTATGAACCCGCGGCGTAGAACGCTAAGCGACCGCTGTTTCGGTATCCTCCTGTGAACCTTCAAACTGAACACTGATTTTCTTGCTGACGCCCTGCGTCTGCATGGTGATGCCATACAGAACATCAGCGATACTCATCGTACGTTTGGAATGCGTAATAATCAAAAATTGAGATTGTTCCTTAAATTCCTGCACAATCAGATTAAACCGCTCGTTATTGGCCTCGTCCAGGGCCGCATCCACTTCGTCCAGCACACAGAAAGGCGACGGCTTGCTCTTGAAGACCGCAAACAGCAGGGCAATAGCAGTCATTGTTTTTTCTCCGCCGCTGAGCAAGCTGATGGTGCGGGTTTCCTTGCCCGGTGGACGCGCAATGATGTCGATGCCGCTTTCGAGAATATCTTCCGGCGTTTCCAAAATGATATCGGCTTTGCCGCCGCCAAACAATTTACGAAACACCTGCTGGAAATTCATCCGAACCTGATTAAAGGTGGATTCGAATTTTTCCCTGCTCTCTTTATTGATGCGAGCGATCAGCTGTTCCAGTTGCGATTTGCTTTGGTTCAGGTCGTCCACCTGTGCCGTCAAAAACTCAAACCGCTTTTCCAGTTCCTCCTGCTGTTCAATGGCATCGACATTGACATTGCCGAGGCGTTCAATCTTGCCCCGCAGGTCGGCAATTTCCTCCCGCACAAAATCCCAGTCCACATCGTCGTCGCGGAACAATTCATACGCCGTATTCAAATCAATCTGAAGTTCCTCACGCACACGTTGGGTCAAATCTTCCTCTTTCACATGAAGTTGGCTCAGCTCCAGTTCAAGCGTGCGGATATGCTCTTCAACGGCGGTCTGCTCTTGGCGATACTGACGCAATTGAGCGTCGGTATGTTTGCGTTCGGCAATGAGTGCCTCCACCCGACGGTGCAATGCTTTGCTGCGTGTTTGGGCCAGTTCTTTTTCAGCATACAGCTCTGAGACTGACGCTTCGGTCGCCAAGATAGCGCGTTCGGTTTGTACCCTCTGATCTGAACAGCTCAGAGCCTCGGTGCGGGTGGACTCAATCGCCATACGGCTGTGCTGCAGTTGGCTTTGAATTGTGCCAATTCGCTGGCGGATGGCTTTTTGCTGCTCCTGAATTTGTCCCAGCTGAATCCTCAATTCCGTCAGTTCGGCGTTACGGCTTTGCTGAATCCGCCGTTCTTCATCGAAGCGTGCCTGCAGGGATTCGATATGGGCATTGCGCTGTCGATTGACCTCTTCCAGTTCTTCGAGTTTGCGTTTTGAAAGATGTTCTTTTTGGACGGATTGCTGGATTTCCTCTTCGAGCATGCGAATCTCATCGGCGATAATCGGCTGCTCATCCATCAGCCGTTTGATATTCGCCTCAAGCATACGCAACTGCGATTCCGCATCGACCTTTTCGGTATTGGCTTCATAGATGCTTGTACGCAATTCTTTACACAGTTCGGCCAGATGTTCATTTTTATGGTCGGTTTCTTCGAGAATCCCTTCGTATTCGGCAATGCGGCGGTTCAATGCGTACAGTTCTTCTTCCAGCTGTACAATCCGGCTCTTTCGCGAAATCAGTCCTGCTTTTTTGCCCACCGGACCAACACTCAAGGAATACCCGCTGCTGAAAACCTGGCCGCTGGGCGTGACAAACCGGTAGTCCGGCCCGAGCCGTTCGGCCAGTTCCATTGCCGTATCCAGCGACTGAACCAGCAGTGTTTTGCCCAGCAGGTTCCACACCAGCGGTGCAAAGCGGCTCTCAAAGCGAACGAACTGAACCAGCCGCCCCACGATGCCGGGACATTCCGAAAGATCCAAACGGTCCACAAACGGCGGCAGTTTATCCAGGCACACCGCGCGAATTCGACTGTCCGGCATCGACTGCAAAGCCTCATCCTGCAAAAATGCACCGGTGCTGTTGACCAGCAGGGCGTCGGCATATCCTTCAAGAGACGCCTCGACCGCCTGGGCATAATCGGTTTGAGCCAAAATGGCATCGGCTACGATTCCTTCGATATACTCTCGACCGCTTTCCTGTTCGGTCAGAATAGCCTTAAGGGACTGGCTCAGACCTTCCCGACGAGCCTCCATATCCCGCAACACATTCAACTCGCTCAGAACGGCGCTGCGTTGTTCTTTGGTCGCGGCGATCTGATCGGCCACTCGCCCGCGTCGGTCGCCGATGGCCTCCATCTCAGCCCGTTTGGCGTCAAGGTTATTCTGAAGTTCCGACAAAACCGACCGAATGTCTTCCAAACGGGCCTGGTATTGCGCCTTTTCCGTCAGCCAGCCGGACAACTGCTGCTCGGTTTGCGAGGCTTTGCCGCTGAGCCGCACTTTCTGGCCGGACAGATTGCTGCGGTAATTGCTCAGGCTCTGGATTTCGTTGTGCAATTGTGCAGTGCGACGAACGATATCGATGATCCCCGATTTTTCGTCTTCCAATTCCGCCTGCAGTTCATCGCATCGTGCGTTGATATCGGCGATCGCCGCCTGCGACCGCTCCAGTTCAGCAGTTTTATCTTCCAGTTTTCGTTGATTGTCCTTCAGCTCGTTTTGACAGCGGTTCATCTCGTCGGACAACTGGCGGGTCTGAGCGGTCAATTTCTGAATCTGAACGGCGGCGTTCTTTTTTCGCTCGCTCAGTTCGTCCATCCGGCCTTTCAAAAAGCTGATCCGCTCAAGCTGTTGTTCAATCCGGCTTCGCGCCCCAATCAGCGTGCTGTCGCACTGATTGATTTGGTTTTCTGTTTCCATAATATCGCCGGTCAGCTGACTAAGACGCGTATCGCAACGGGAGACATTGGCCGCAACTGAACTGAATTGATCCTGCCACTGCGAAAGAGCAGCCTGTCGGTCATTGCGATGGGTGATGATTTTGTGGTATTCGGCCAGCGAATACTTGACGCGCAGCTCTTTGAGCCGCTGGCTGTATTCCAGATAGTTGCGTGCCTTGCCGGCCTGGAGTTTAATACTGCGAAGCTGCTTTTGCACCTCATTGACAATATCGGCCAGGCGCAGCAGATTCTGTTCGGTACGCTCCAGTTTTCGAAGGGCCTCTTTTTTGTGGGCTTTGTATTTGCTGATTCCGGCGGCTTCTTCAAAAATAACGCGGCGATCCGACGCAGAGGCCTTCAGCAGTTGATCGATCTGTCCCTGTTCAATAATTGAGTAGGCGCTGACCCCCACGCCGGTATCCATAAACAGCTCGCGAATATCGCGCAGGCGGCAGCTTTTGCCGTTGATCAGGTAATCACTTTCCCCGCTGCGAAACAGCCGTCGGGTAACCTGCAGTTCGTCTTGCTCCAACCCCAAACCGTGAACATCGGAAAAATGCAGACTGACCTCGGCCATCCCGCACGGTTTTCGCCCGCTTGAACCGCTAAAAATCACATCAGCCATTGCGTCGCTTCGCAAACTTTTAGGGCTTTGATTACCCAGAACCCACTTGATAGAATCCACGACGTTGCTCTTGCCGCATCCGTTCGGGCCGACAATTGCCGTAATCGGATGGCTGATCTTCAATTCCGTTTTGTCGGCAAAACTCTTAAATCCGTTGATAACGATTTTCTCAAGCTTCATCCATCATCCTCAATAAGCCTGGGACGGTTTTGTTCTGCTAATCTTATTCACAATTAATCTTATTCACAATAAGACAAATCGACCGCAACGTCCTTCATTGTTTTTATTATTATCGGTCGTTGGCGCCTGTTTGCTGAATGGGGTTTTAGAAAATGCCGCGGATATTAAAAATTTTTAAACATTTCCCCAACGGTTGTCATCGGGCCTTTCTCAAACCGAGCGGAGATTTGGTCTGAAGTGCACATTTTTTCAAGAATCTCGATAATTTGGGTATAAGATAACGCAAGACCGGGTAAGGTGGCCGACCCCTTTTTTTGTTCCGGAGATTCTGCCATTGCGCGAATCAATTGCGACACTTCAAATCCAGCCGAGAGCGGACCAATGACGCGGGGACGTTTGGGATGGGTCCGCGAGATCGAAATAAAGCGGTCCCCGGGGCGGGCATTGATCGTAACCTGGCCGTCGTCCGACTGCAGGAATATATTTTCATTACATCGAATCGGCGTGCCAAAGATTACAAAACCGGGTTGATTTTGTTGTTTGGCGTAAATGAGTTTTTCTCCTGAGCAATTGACCAGATCGATGAAAAAAGTGCCCGCAACCGCAATGCGGGTTACGATGGAACTTTTCGCCGCCAGTGCTACTTCATAGGCCGCAACGCGAATTGCCGTATCTTTTTCTTGGGCCAGGACAAGCAGGAAAATTGGCTCAGCATCATTGAGACGGGCATTTCGGCCGATGGTTCGGATGGCTTCAATGCGATAGGGCGATTGGGAATCAAACACGAAATCACGTAAAACCGACAAAGCAGCGCTATAACCAAGGTTGCTCGAACATCGCGCCGCGTGAAAACGGACTGCCGCATCCTCATCATCCAGAAGTTCTCTTAGATGGTCCAGGGCGGGCTTGCCGAATGCCTCCAGAGCTGCCTCGATGGGTGTTTTATCCGCCTCTGTTCTGAGTTGCTCAATCAGCATCGCGATTCGCTGTTCTCGAAGGGCAGGCTCATTGTCTATATAGAGACGACGAATCATCATCAAAAACCGTTGTTTGTTGTAATGGTAGCGAGGCGGGATTGTCAAGAGCACTTCGCCGGGAGAGACCGCATTGGCAACCTTCGGACCAAACCGCTCATTGATGCGATTACGAATAGCCGCGGCTATCAAAAAGTCCGGCTGATTTAGCAGCAAGGACACGTTGGTCGCACTCAGCGAGTAGCCGCCCCCTAAAACATACCATTGCCAAGCGTCATTTTTGGACTTTCCGGGTGGGGTAAATATCGCTCCCTGCGCCTTGGCGATGGTTTTGGCATACTGGTTGAATTGGGTAATGCGGCTTAACTCTTTCAACTCGGTGGTGTACAGGTATCCCCCGTCCAGAGAAGTAGTTTGTGTGCTTGACAATGGGCGAACCACCACATCAAAACTTTGTCCTGCGGTTGCCATCGGAGGAATAACACCCAATACCTCTACAACGGCGGTATCGGGACTGTCGATAAATCTCCTCGGATTGATCGTGTCTGCTTCCGGCAGCTGCTGCCAAATATATTTTTCCAAAATCTGCCGCAATTGTGGCGGGCATTCTGATGACCCTGTCCCGAACAGACCGGCCACAATGCCATACCCGCGGACCGCAATCGCCGGCGACTCGACCACACGGGCAACATCCTCTATTGTGCTGTCGGGGGACAGTGCCGGTGTTTCTTGCGGTTCCGGCTCAGTAGCGCATGAAGCCAAGACCGCTATGGCGGCGGATAACAGCACAAACAGGACTTTTTTCATCATGATCGCCTTCAAAAGCATTTGCCAAATTATCAAATCGGAAATAAAATCAATTTAACAGCATACGCATCACAGAGCCCATCGTCAAGGATATTCCAGCCCGGCTGAACGCTAAAATCCGCCCCAAAAAGTGTTGCATACCCTATTGCAGCATGCTATCTTCAATGTCGGAATTAGTGATGATCCTCGGAGAAATCCCGATGAAGGAACGTCTGTTTCAATGTGATCAACACGGCACACGAATTCGCACCGAGGTTTTGGCCGGTGTGACGACCTATCTGACGATGGGGTATGTTATTTTCGTCAATCCGGAGATTCTTTCCCATGCCGGTATGGACAAGTCCGCTCAGATTGCCGTGACGTGTCTGGTTACGGCTGCGGCTACCCTTATAACGGGACTGGTTGCCAATGCGCCCATTGCAATGGCACCAGGTATGGGCTTGAACGCCTTTTTTACCTATACTCTTGTGATCACCGAGGGGATTTCGTGGCAAACGGCACTGGGGGCGGTGTTTATTTCAGGATTTTTGTTCGTTTTGTTGACCCTGGCGGGGCTGCGACGAAAGTTGGTCGAGGCCATTCCGCCTTCACTCGTTTCGGCTATTTCTGTAGGTATTGGACTTTTTATTGCGTTTATGGGCCTGCAGCATCTGGGCATTGTCCAGGCGCACCCCGAGACTCTTGTAAGTGCCGGGCCGATGAAGCCGACCATTTTAATTGGCCTGGCAGGGCTGGTCGTGATGATAGTGTGGGAGACCTGCCGTCTGCCCGGTGCGTTGCTGATAGGCATTGCGTTTTCAACGCTTTTGGCGGCGGTATTTGGTTACATTAAACCGCCTGCACAATGGGTCTCGTTCCGCGTGGATATCTCACCGCTTGCGTTGAAGCTGGACATCTTTGGTGCCTTAAAATGGGGTTTGGCCTCAAGCGTCTTTACGCTGATGTTCATTGATATGTTTGACAGCATCGGCACGCTGTTGGCAGTTGCGCCGGCCATAGGCCTGACCGAACGGAACGGCAAAGGCAATAAGCTGGATCGGCTCCTGTTGATTGACGCCTGTGCAACGATGTTCGGGGCGTTGTGCGGCACATCCACAACGACGGCCTACATCGAATCGGCCGCAGGCATTGAGCAGGGGGGTCGCACGGGTCTGACGTCGGTAATAACGGGGGTATTGTTTTTATTGTCGGTATTCTTTGTTCCGGTTGTGGGGATTGTCCCCGCTTATGCCACGGCACCGGCGCTGATAATGGTCGGGTTGTTTATGGCCAAACAGGTCCGAAATGTTGATTTTTCTGACTTACGCGAAGGCGTGCCGGCCTTTTTGATTATGATCCTGATCGCAATGAGTTACTCGATCAGCACTGGGCTTGCCTTCGGCTTTATTGCCTATACTTTGCTGGAAGTTGTTACCGGTCGGGCCGGTCGGATTCATCCGGCGATGTGGATCATCACCGGTTTGTCATTGTTATTTTTCGCCCAGAACTGGTTGACAGA
>JAAYQH010000128.1 GCA_012519365.1 Planctomycetota bacterium
ATGACGCGTAAGATCTGCGAGGATCGCAAGGCGGCGATTGAAAAAATCCTCTCGTCGATGGCCGGACGCCCGCTGCGAATTACGTTTGAGACGCCGGACGATACAAGGCCGACGCAGGAGCAGCAATCCTGCCGATCCGCCGTTCAAGCGGATGAATCGCCAGCGTCAACTTCCGTGCCGGCCGAGACGCTTGCCAGGCCGACGCGAGAGGAGCGAAACGCCGTGCTCAACGATCCGCAGGTCAAAATGGTGCTGCTGGGCCTGAACGCCCGACTGATTGATATTCAAAAAATCGAACCGGAAGAGCCGCCGGACGATATGCCGCCGGAGCCGGATGAGGTGCTGGAGTAATTTATGAATCCCGCTTATACCAAAAGTCTGAATGAATTGATTGAGCAGTTTGGAAAATTGCCGGGTATCGGCCCCAAAACGGCCGAACGGCTGGCGTTTCATATCCTCAAGGCCGAACCGAACGAAGCACTGGCATTGGCCGAGGCGATCAGCGACGTGAAAAAGAATATCCACCAATGTCGTGTGTGCTGCAATCTGGCCGAGGCCGAGTTGTGCGGCATCTGTGCCGATAGTCGCCGCGACCACAGCGTGATCTGCGTGGTGGAACAGCCCAAAGACGTGATCAGTCTGGAAAAGACCGGCCTGTGCCGCTGGGTATATCATGTGCTTAACGGGCATATTGCACCCCTGGAGGGCATCGAGCCGGAGGATTTGACGATTGATGCGTTGATCAAGCGGGTCCGTGCGGGGGGCGTCTCCGAGGTGGTAATGGCTACCAATCCCACTCTCGAGGGCGACGGCACGGCGCTGTATATTCATTCGCTGCTGCGGAATATGAACGTAAAGGTGACACGGCTGGCACGCGGCCTGCCCACCGGCTCGGCCATCGAATTTGCCGCCTCATCCATCCTCCAGGACGCCATTCTTGGCAGAACGACGTTTTGAGATGTTTGCTTTATGGATTAGGCGGCAGGTTTGGCTTGCAGGTTCGGCAGGGCGATGGTATAATCAGCACAAACGTTGCGGATCGGCCGCGGCGAATTTTGGCAGTTTCAATACGTGAATACTATAAGGAGTGCTTATGTTCGAGACGCTGGATAAACTGATGTTAGCGGGGATGGGGGCCTTGTCGATGACCAAGGAAAAGGCGGAGAAGATTTTTGATGAGGCTGTCAAAAAGGGCATGGCCGAAAAGGAACAAAAACAGGGATTTGTCAAGGAGATGCTTGACAGCGCCGAAAAGGCCCGCCAAGACCTTGAAAAACTCATTTCAGAACAAATTCATAAGACGCTCAGCCAGATGCCGCTGGCAACCAAAGACGACCTGAAGCGGGTTGAAGAAAAAATCGATCAGCTTCTAGCTCGGTAAGGCGCTATGACCGGTCTGTTTTCCGGCATCCGTCGGAGGGTGGCGCACTTACGCCGCTATCGGCATATTATGGCCGTGCTGATGAAGTACGGCTTTGAGGAGGTGGCCGGTATCCTGGCCCGTCGGCTGAAGGTCGGGATTGGGTCGAAGGGTCTTCCGACGGCCTACAGTCAGGAGATTGCACAAGCCAGTCTGGCCCGGCGGGTTCGACTGGCGATGGAGGAGCTGGGGCCGACGTTTATCAAACTCGGGCAGTTGCTTTCGACGCGCCCTGACCTGCTGCCGACGCCGTATATTGAAGAACTGGAACGGCTTCAGGATCAGGTGACGCCCGAAAAAAGCGAGGTGATTCGTCATGAAATCCGTCGTCAACTGGGGGCCTATCCGGAAGAGTTGTTCGCATGGTTTTCGCCGGAGCCGATTGCTGCCGCCAGCATCGCGCAAGTGCATCGTGCCCGCACCAAAGAGGGTCAGGAGGTGGTGCTGAAGATTCGTCGTCCCGGCATCGTAAAGACGTTGCGGACCGAATTGGAGATTCTTGAGGATATTGCCGTGCTGATCAAAAAGCAGCGTCTTACGCCGGAGACGCTTGATCCGGTGCGGATGGTGCGCGAATTCAGCGAGGCGGTGTCCAAAGAGGTGGATCTGGCCAACGAACGCCGCAACCAGCTGCGGTTTATACGCAATTTTGAAGGGGACCCCACCATTCACGTGCCGCGTGTGTTTGAGTCGTATTGCTCGGAGGGGATCTTGACGATGGAATACATTCAAGGCATCAAACCCAACGAGATTGAGCGGCTCAAACAGGCGGGGCTGGACACCAAAGAAATCGCCCGGCGCGGCGCTGATTTTGTGATCAAGCAGGTCTTTGAATTTGGGTTTTTCCATACCGATCCGCATCCGGGCAATTTTCTTGTGATGGAGGACAATGTGCTGGCGCCGCTGGATTACGGGCAGGTTGGCCGGCTCACGCGTAATGATCAACAACTGCTGCGTTATCTCGTCATGGCCATTGTAGATGTCGATGCGGAAAAAATCATCGTCGGCCTGGAGCGTGCCGAGGTACTGGATGATGAGACGGATGTGACGGAGCTGACACGGGATATTGAAGATGTGCTCAGCAACTATGCCCATCTGCCTATTCGAGACATTCCCTTTCGTGAGGCACTGAGCCGGGTGTTTGATATTATTCGTCGGCATCGTATCGCACCGCCTCGCGATTTTACGCTGATGCTCAAGTGCCTGATGACGATTGAATCATTCGCGAAAGATTTGGACCGCGATTTTCAGATTATTGAACAACTCAAGCCGTATGCGCGTCGGTTTGCCTTCGAGGAAATCAGCCCGCGGCGGATGTTGCGCCAGATGCGCTCAGCCGTACGTAACGCCGGCGAGTTAACGGCCCGGTTGCCGGAAGACGCCTCGGCGATTATTACCAAGTTTCGGCGGGGGCGGTTTAAGATTCATATCCATCACGAACATCTTGAAGAATTGGTGCAGACGCTGGACAGCAGCTCCAACCGCCTTGCGTTTTCGATTATCATCGCGGCTTTGCTGATTGGCTCCAGTATGCTGGTCGCCCAGGAAGGGACGGTGCTGGGGGTAGTGCGGCTCGAGACGCTGGGTATTATCGGCTACCTGACTGCAACCTTTATCGGCATCTGGCTGGTCGTCTCCCTTATCCGAAGTCGGCGATTGTAAAAGCCGCATGTGTTTTACAGGGTGAGGTTCTTGTTCACTCAAGCAGGGCCAGAGCCGCTCTTTGAAATCTATCTATAATGGGAATGATGACAATTTTTGGGGAGTTGCTTGCCATTTTTTGAAAAATCCATAGGACGGCCATGAAAGCGTCAAACGAGCAATTGAAATACGATGTGACAAGAGTTCCCAGTCCGTGCTATCTTATCGATCTGGGGCTGTTGCGAAAGAATCTGGAGGTGTTGGCAGGCGTGCAGCATCGAACGGGGTGCAGGATTTTGCTGGCGCTGAAGGGTTTTGCTGCGTGGAGTACGTTTGGATTGTGCCGGCAGTATCTGGCCGGGGCCGCGGCCAGCAGCCTGCACGAGGCCAAACTCGCCCGCGAATATTTTGACAAAGAAGTGCATTTGTGCGCTCCGGCCTATCGCGATGACGAGATGGACGCCTATCTTCAGATCGTCGATCATATCGTGTTCAATTCGTTTACGCAGTGGCAGCGCTATCGCAAGCAGATACTGTCAGCCAGGCGACCGATTCACTGCGGCCTGCGGGTTAATCCAATGCATTCGGAGGTCAGGACTAAAATTTATGACCCGTGCGCGCCGGGCTCGCGGCTGGGGATTGTTCCGGAATGCTTTGAACGGGACAAGCTGGACGGAATCACCGGCCTGCATTTTCATACCCTGTGCGAATTGAACGCCGATTCGCTGGCCCGGACGTTGCCGGCGGTGGAGCGACATTTCGGCGATGTAATAAGTCGGATGGAGTGGGTCAACTTCGGCGGCGGACACCACATTACACGCCCTGATTACGATGTGGATTTGCTCTGTCGGCTGATCACAGATTTTTACCGGTGGTATCCCAATCTCAAAATGGTTTATTTGGAGCCGGGCGAAGCGATCGCCCTCAATACCGGGGTGTTGATTGCAACGGTGCTGGATATCGTGCATAATGCGATGGATATTGCGATACTGGATACGTCCGCAGCGGCGCATATGCCGGATGTGCTGGAGATGCCGTATCGGCCGCAGCTGGTCGGCGCTGCCGAGCCGGGCAAAAAGGCCTATACCTATCGG
>JAAYQH010000129.1 GCA_012519365.1 Planctomycetota bacterium
GTCCAGCACGTTCTGACTGGCCAGGATATCGACCACGTCCCTCAAACGGGTCTTGACGGTGGTCTTCTGCGGACTGTACAGATTGCGCAACCCCGGGGCCAATTCGGTCTGTCCGGTGTTGAGTTCCTCCATCACCGCTCCATACTCGGACGCGACAGCGGAAGGGGTTTTTTTGCTGAATATCCGTTTCATTCGTCCATCTTCAATTGAACGCTAAGGCCTTCGTAGGTCAAATCAACGGTTTTGGAGCCGATTTGACTGACGGTCAACTCATTGATTGTGTCGCCGACATACAGGACTTTGTCATTGATCATACAGCACACGCCGCGGGGCGTTTCCGTAATCGTCCACAGCTCAAGTCCCCGGGCCAAACGGCTGACCTGGTTTTGTTTGAGCCGGAGTTGTTCCTCCATGCGGGCTTTTTCATCAAGCAGAGACTGGTCGGATGTCGTTTCACGCTTGAAGGGGTTTTTCTGCAATTCGTCCACATCGACCTGCCCGATGTTGGAAAAATGATAAAACCGTCCCACAACCGAATCCATCTGGGAGTTCATTTCGGTCTGCATTCCGCTTAATTGAGCGATGGCCGTTTCAATCTGGGTTTGATCCTCGCTGGTCGCTGCCTCAGCCGAGGCAGGTGTGGTCTTTTTTATCATAAACCATACCCCCAGCCCCGCAACAACAAACAGCACAATCAGCAGAATCGTGCTTTGCCGCAGTTTTTGAGTATGGCCCGAAACGGTCAGGAAGTCCTCCTGAACGGCGGATGTCTCGGTCTCGTTTTCCACCGCCGAGGTCTGCTCAGCGGGTATCGTGGTCTGACCTTCTTTCAAATATGACAACATAACGGTTCTCCATAAAATAGGGCGCCGCTCCTGAGCGCTTAGGCGGCGGATTTTTGGAAGAAAATACTCATGACGAAGGTCGCTTCGGTCTGACCTTCGGCTTGCGGCTTCTTTTTCAGTTTCAGTTCGCGGATCTTGGTAATTCGATCCAACTTTTCCAGTTCCAGCAAAAACGCATAATACGCCTGAAAATCACCGTGCAGCTCCATACTGATCGGCTGTTCGATGTAGCCGCGGTTTTCAACCGGCTTCATCGTCCGAATGGTTTTTGGAGTCAACCCCTGACGCTGGGCAATCAGCGTCACATTTTCAAGCACCGTGTGAATCTCGCTGCTGGGCGGCAGCTTGCTCTCAAAAACGGCGATTGCCTCTTCGACCTTGCGCAGCTGCTCGGTCAAGTCCTCGGCCGCGGCAGTGACCCGATCCAATTCGTCGAGTTTGGCCCGCTTCTGTTCCATAGCCGTGCGTTCCTGATCCAGATGCGCATTGGCCGGCTTGATCATATAGGCATAGGACGCATAGGCCAGGCCGATGATCAGGATAAAGAAAATCAGGTGTCGAAATCCGCTTGTCATCATAATGATCCTTTCCCGCAGACAATTTACATCATCGCTTCGTCGCGTTTCTTTCGGATGGCGTCAATATCTTCTTTGGTCAGCGTCAGATTGGGTTTGAGCATCGCACGCAGTTTGAATTCACGAAATTTCACGTCGTCTATCACCCGTTCTTTGGATTCGACCAGCTCGACCTGATCGAGCATAATGGAGTGATTCAAACTGGCAATATACTCAGCCACTTCGATATCGCTGGGCGCCAGCCCCGCCAATTCCACATTCGTTTCGACCCGCCGCTGCGTCTCTTGGGGCTTGTTTTGGGCGGTTTTGGCCTGATACTGGTTGGCAGGTTTGGACTTGCCTGCCGGCGACGGTGATGCGGCGACCTTGAATTCTTTTTCATCCAAACTCACCTCTACCAGCGAAACTCCTGACGGCAGATTATTGGTCAGGCCAGCCAGAATCACACTGCGAGGCACCGGCTCAAGCAATTCGGCCGTCATCACCATGGTCTTGAGCATCGTTTGCCCTTTGGCTTTGAGTTCTTCAAGTTGGGCGATCTGCTCGGTGGCCCTGGTCATTCGGGCATTCAGAGCGACCATTTCTTTATTAACGGCCCGCTGCCGCATTTTAATAAAGCCGAAGGTAATACCGATCGCACCAAGCATGGCCATCAACAGCATCAAATACATCAGATTGGCTCGGCTGGATTGCCGCTGCTGAATATAATCATTCGGAACAAAATTGATCGTTCCCATACGTCCCTCGATTCAAATAAACATCATTGCGATTTATGGGTCACAGTTTTATTTAACCTGATACAGACTCAGTCCAAAGGCCGTAGCCCAATCCACACGGCTGTTGCGGCGATCCACCATACAGGCCGGGCCGTGATTCATTTCCACCGCACACAGCACGTCGCCGACCTGTGCGGCCACCTGCATCTGATGGGCCAGTTCGGCGATCTTATCGCAAAGATCAACCGATGCGCCGATCCCGGCCAGAAACACCAGCCGCTCGATAACGCCGCTGCCCGGAAGCGCCTCGTAATAGCGTATACAAGCGTCAATCTCAGCCACCAGCCGCTGCCGCATCGGCTCATTGTCCAAATCCGCATAGCCGATGGAAATAACCCGCGCAAACAACAGACTGTCGGCCCGACAAATTACGACGTTGGTATGGCGTGTACCGACATCCAGCAAAATCGCGATCCGCTGCCGTTCGTTCTGTCGGCGGCAAAAGAAATTGGAATAACTTTGAATCAGAGCCATCGGCCAGATACTGATGCCGGCGACATTCAGACCGGTCTTTTCATAGATCGCCAGATAGCGGTTGACCGTCTCGCGTTCGGCCGCGATGACCAACACATCCGCATCCGGTCCTTTTGCCTCCGGCTGCTCCACAACAATATACTGAAGCAACGCCTGAGCCGACGGAAACGGCAGGCGCTTTTGAACCTTCGGCAGGGCGACCTCGCTGAGTCGATCCAGGGCTGTGCGGGGAATTTTGATCGGGTCAATGAACAAATCGTCCGACGGCAGGGCGGTAATCACGTCTTTGCCTTTGAAATTTGTCTCGTGCCAGATGTCTTTTATGGCGCCAATCGCCCAATGCTGCCAGGCGGGCGTTCTCGGTTCAATCGACTCCGGTTTGGCCCGCAAACCAGCCGAGACCAGAAACGGCCCCTGTCCGTTTATGCCCAGTTGTGCCATTCGCAAATAGCTGCTGCCCAAATCCACGCCTATTGGATAAATTTGCTTTTTTCCGAAATTGAACATCATCCGTTACGCTTTCTTTCAGACATCTGTCGGCGGCCCCGAAGCCGCCCGGTGTATTTCATTTCCCGTTGTCCGGCACTGTCCTTGTCGTCTTAAAAGGCACGGAGCATTAGCACAGAGATTGTTAGACCCCAATAAATTTGCCGCAGCATCCGGCCTTGTATAATGTACGTAATAATTCAGCACAGACAAACCCCGCTCCCCGCTGTTGTCCAACGGCAAGCAGGCCCGATAAGAAGGGAGTTTTCAGGCTCGCCGCCGGGGTCTATTCAGAGCGATAAGGAATGCAGCAGCAACGGTGGTCATTTTATCGGAATGCTCAATCGGCCACCCTGCCCCATAAGGCCACGCAGAAATTTGAAAAACTTTACGCTGAAGGAAAGTGAATTATCTTGCCTGTGTCCGATAACCGGTCTGGCGATTGTTTGATCAATTGCCCGAACAGGCCTCAGCCCGATTAGCGCAATAACGGTCGGTCATGCCCGCAATGTAGTCGCAAACCGTACGCTCCAGCCCTTCGGTCTCAATTAACCGACGAAAGTAACTCGGCATAGCCTCCGGCTGGCCGCACAGCCAGCCAAACAAGCGACGCAGCCACTGTCCGGCCTGTCTGGCCGAGGCCTGAAGATCAGGATGCAGATACATCTTCTCCATTAAAAACACCTCCAGCCCGCACAACCCCACCTCAGCGCTGGGGCTGAGTTTCACCAGCGGCTCCGGATGGGCGGCAGCCTGTTGCCAAGTCTCGATATGTGCCTCGGCCAGGGCGGCACGACTGGTTTCAATGGCGTCAATCGCCAGAAAATCCAGCATCCCCTTGGACAGCCGGGTGCGACGCACCACATAATCCTCAATCCGATCCAGCCGTTGACGCTCGGCCACCTTGCTAAACAAGTCCAGTCCCTTCAGTTGCTCATAGTCGATCAGCCGAGCCCGAATGCCGTCTTCCAAATCATGACAGTTATACGCAATCCGATCGGCCAAATCGGCGATTTGTCCCTCAATTGTCGGCCGTGGCGGCCACTCGTCGCGGTCGTCGGGATGGTCATACGGCGAGGAGTGCTTCATCAGCCCCAGCCGGGTTTCAAACATCAGATTCAATCCCGCAAAATCCGGATACGGGTGCTCAAGAAAATCCACAATTCGAAGAGTCTGGCGATTATGCTCAAACCCGCCGCACTCGGCCGTCAGTTCATTTAACACCGCTTCGCCCGCATGGCCAAACGGCGGATGGCCCAGATCATGCGCCAAGCAAATCGCCTCGGTCAGGATTTCATTGACCCCCAGATTGCGAGCCAGAGTACGTCCAATCTGTGAGACCTCGATGCTGTGGGTCAGTCGCGTACGATAGTGGTCGTTCAGACCGGTGGTAAAGACCTGCGTTTTGCCCTCCAGCCGGCGAAACGCGGCACAATGAATGATGCGGTCACGATCCCGCTCAAACGCACTGCGATAGAGGTGAGCCGGTTCGCTGTGCTGTCGGCCCTGGCTGTTGCATTCACGAACAGCAAAAGGCGCCTCCTGCATCACGGCTTTATCCTCCCGACCCGCCAAGCGGCTGGTTCTCGCTCAGTTCCACCAGCTGCCGATACAGCTCATCCAGCCCCTGACTAATGACATCCGTATCGTTGCAGACGGGCATAAAGTTGGTATCACCGTTCCATCGCGGCACCACGTGAATATGCACATGTTCAGGCAGCCCCGCCCCGGCGCAGCGGCCGAAGTTCATCCCCACATTAAATCCATGCGGCGCAATGGCCTTTTTTAATATCCGCTGGCTGTCGCGTACCAGCCGCATCAACACCAGCAGCTCCTCATCGGTGGCCTGCTCAAAATCGGGGATATGCCGCTTGGGCGCAATCAACAAATGGCCGTTGTTGTACGGAAACTTGTTAAACACCACAATGGCATGCTCGGTGCGCCACAGCACGTGATGTTCGGCGTCTTGTTCCGGCCTGGCCAGATAATCGCACAAAAAACAGTCGCCTTTGCCGCCCAGTCCCTGGATATACTTGATGCGCCACGGCGCCCAAAGAGTGTTGCGTTCCAACGGGCTGTTTTCACTCATTTCAGCAACTCAGTAGATAGGGTTTGCTCGACTTCGAGAACCGGCTTGGAATCGCCCAGCGCCAGCATAAAATCGGCCGGGACTTTCATCGTATAATGCTGCTCATCCTTCTCAAGGACTCCGCGGTCGATGTCGAAAATCTGGCTGCCGGTGCCGTCAATAGACTCGAACTGATACCGCCGCAAAAATCCGAACAACCCGCGCATCTGAAACGTTCCTTCGTACGCCACCGGAATATCCCGCACAAAGTCGTCGGTCAGCTCATACGTACTTGTAATATGCGCCTTTCGCCGGCCGTCTTCTTCAACGATCTTCTCAAGGGTGTAGGTGGTAATGCGCGTCGGCGGGTTTGGCACCGGTGCCGGCCACGGCAGCAATTGCCGCGACTGCCAGCGTGAACCGGCCGTTACCCCTTTAAGCGGATCATCAATCGAGGCGATCGAATCCCACAGATGCAATTGCAGCACGATAAAATCGCTGATCATATCCGGGTCCTTAACGCGGCCAGCCGAGGCGCGGGTCTGGGCAAAGGCCTTCTGACCCAACTGACGCACCACCCGATTGAAATCATTGGCATCCTCAATCCGGCCCGTGGGTGTCAGCGTCAGCAGAAAGGACATCTCCGGCAGCGACTCCACCGCGTCGCGTGAACTGTCCCGTCCTGAAAACGACGTCCGCGTTACCTTGGCCGATTCACAACTGACCTGAACGGTACTCAGCCCGAATAAATCCACCTCAACGGGCGTATAAACCATCACCAACTCCAGCCGTTCGGTTATCGTCTGGGGAGCCGATTGCCGCTGTCCCGATTCGCCTTTCAGGTCAATACGGGTGTTTCGCTCTGAAATCATCCGATACCGCAACGGCTGATTTTTCTCAAATTCAACCAGCAGCCCCTCGCCCCGCAGAGACGGACCCCCGCAGCCGGCCAGGACCACAACCGCAGCCGCACTGAATAAGCAAAAGCCTTGTAAGCGCACGCCTTATCCTTCTGTTTAGTTAAGTTTCTTCATCGCAATGCGATGGGTAAACCGCATCGTCAAGGTGTCCGGCTCCGCCGCGGGCGGAGCGTTAGCCGGCGTATCCTTTGCCAGATAGGTACTAACCAGCGTCTCGTTGTACTCAAGCACCTCCCCGCTGCTCAGATCCAGTAGCAGCTTGCCGGTATAGTCATCCTGGCTGTCGAACATCTTGGCAAAGAACCCCATACCGGACGCAGCCGACTGGGTTTGGCCGGGCGCCGGCTCGGCGCTTTCCATGGCCTTCATTTCAATGACCGCTACGGAGTGGCCGTTTTTCGTCTCAATGCCTTTGAGAGTATAGACTTTTTCGTAGCTTTTAGGCTCCAGCGCCCCCGGCGGTGACGGCACAACCTGTTTCCAGGTCTTCTTGCTCGCGACAGTCTGGCCGACAATATCCCATATCGCAGGGATTTCATGGCGTTCGCGAATGCCGACTTCCTCCAGCAACCGCTTGGCCACTTGGCCCTCAACCCCCGTCGTGACCGCCTTTTTAGCCGCCTCGGAGTCAAACCCGACCACCTTGCCGTCCGGCGACATTTGCACCGTGTAATGCTGGCCGATCAGTTTCATCAGCGGATTAGTGCGATGGGCCTCATTGGTGCTGTCGAACACAAGCCGTTCTTCGTTCTTGTTGGTCATCGTGATCGCCAAACTATCAATCCTCACATC
Organism: Planctomycetota bacterium; assembly: GCA_012519365.1. Lineage (GTDB taxonomy): Bacteria > Planctomycetota > Phycisphaerae > Sedimentisphaerales > Anaerohalosphaeraceae > T3Sed10-213. Next base: position 6,937 of record JAAYQH010000129.1, read on the forward strand.
GCAGGTGGCCACGCCCTGGCTATCCACATCGGTTACCGTCTGGGTAAAGCCCATGCGAATAAGCGTTTGGGTCTGTTCCTCGCGAAGTTTGTCCACCGTAGGCTGTTCAAAACGAAAATCCTTGGTCACCTCGGTGGTCACCTCGTAGGAGGCCGTCGTATTGGGAGTAAACTGAAGCGACACACGAGCAGATGGGCTGCACCCTGAAATCACCCCCAACAAGACCATCGCGACCGTTGCTGCCATAAGACATGCTTTGCCCGACATAATATTCTCCTCATAGAATACCGGTAAAACCTCTTGTGTTTGCGTCCACTATAAGTGCGATTATAGTCCGCCCCAATCCACTTGACAATAGATAAATACGGTATTTAACGGGAATTCCGAAAACCATCTGCCCACACCCCGCCGCTTTTCCTGACAGGCGACTCTCTGATACGGCCTGGATACAGCATATGAATAACTTTCGGGATTTTGGGCTTTTCTATCGTCTTATGACGGTTATAATAGGCTGTCTTGTCAACATTGACGATGACTAAATGTGATTTCTGTGAATGTGGAGATTGAACTTATGAAAAGTGATGCCGTCAAACAAGGTTTTCAACGCGCCCCGCATCGAGCGTTGCTGCGGGCCTGCGGAGTGCAGCCCGACGATTTACAAAAACCCTTTATCGCGATTGCCAACAGTTACTGTGACATTGTCCCGGGCCATGTCCATCTGCACGAAGTGGCCCAAGTTGTCAAACAGGCCGTGCGTGACGCCGGCGGCGTCCCGTTTGAGTTCAACAGCATCGCCATCTGCGACGGCATCGCCATGGGCCACAGCGGGATGAAGTATTCGCTGCCGTCGCGCGAGATCATCGCCGATTCGGTAGAAACCATGTGTCGGGCGCATTGCTTTGACGGGATGATCTGTATCCCGAATTGCGATAAAGTCGTCCCCGGTATGCTCATGGCCGCGATGCGACTTAACATTCCGACCCTGTTTGTTTCCGGCGGGCCGATGAAAGCCGGCAAGACCAAAGACGGCAAACCCGCCGATCTGATCTCCATCTTCGAAGGAGTGGCCGCCTACAATGCCGGCACAATTTCCGAAGAACGCCTGACCGAGTTGGAATGTGCCGGCTGCCCGACCCAGGGAAGCTGCTCGGGGATGTTCACCGCCAACAGTATGAACTGCTTGTGCGAGGCCATCGGAATGGCCCTGCCGGGCAACGGCACTATCCTGGCGGTTGACCCCAGACGGCAGGAATTGTACAAAAAAGCCGGCAAACGCATTGTTGAATTAGTCAAAGAAGACCTTAAACCACTTGATATTGTGTCCGAAAAATCAATCGACAACGCCTTTATTCTGGATATGGCCATGGGCGGCTCGACCAACACCGTCCTGCACACGCTGGCAATCGCAAACGAAGCGAAAATCAAGTACGATTTGGATCGCATAAATGCCATCAGCGACAAATGCCCCAATATCTGCAAGGTCTCACCCTCTAGCGACTGGCACATTGAAGATGTCGATGCCGCCGGCGGAATCAGCGCAATCCTCAAAGAAATCAGCACTATCCCAGGCTTGCTGAACACCGACTGTATGACTGTCACCGGCAAGACGCTCGGGCAGAACATCGCCGAGGCGGCTATCAAGAATACCCATTGTATCCACAAAGTCGAAAATGCCTATTCCAAAACCGGCGGCCTGGCGATTCTTCGCGGCAATCTGGCCCCGAACGGCTGCGTGGTCAAGTCGGCTGGCGTCGCGGCTTCGATGCTCAAACATGCCGGCCCGGCAGTCATCTTCGAGAGCCAGGAAGAGGCCTGCGAAGGCATCTTAGCCGGCAAGGTCAAACCCGGCGATGTGGTCATCATCCGTTATGAAGGCCCCAAAGGCGGCCCCGGCATGCAGGAAATGCTCAGCCCCACCAGTTATATTATGGGCGCCGGCTTGGGCGAATCGGTGGCGTTGGTGACCGATGGCCGATTCTCCGGCGGCACGCGCGGCGCGTGTATCGGCCATGTCAGCCCCGAAGCAGCCGTCGGCGGCCCGCTCGCCTTGCTTGAGCCGGGGGACAAAGTCAGCATCGACATCCCCGCCCGCACCATCCGCGTCGAACTGTCCGATGAGGAGTTGGCCAAACGCAAGGCCGCCTGGAAACCCCGCCCGCCGCGGATTACCCACGGCGCCTTGGGCAAATATGCCGCCTTGGCCACCAGCGCCGACACCGGAGGCATCTTGAAGTGGAGCACATAGCCTTCGTGCAAAAATGTTGGAGTTCCATAGCCGGCCGTCCGGGCGGTACTTGTTTTTGAAGTGAGAATTATCGCTGGCCGCCCGTTGGGTCCTTATCAAATGGCCGCGGCCGCACCGGTCGTAGTCGGCCGGGGGCGGCTATGGCGGCGTAAGGGCGACTCATCGCAGTCGGCGGGGTGCGGTTATCGCAGAGCAATGGCAACTCGGTCGTGGCCGGCAAGGTCCTTTTTGAGGTGAATGTCCTTAAAAAGGCCGGCCTGTTCCAGCAATTCGCACACGGCCTTGCCCTGAGTATAGCCAATCTCCAGCATCAACGCCCCGTCGGGCTTGAGGAATTCGTCTACTTGAGCCGTGATGCGTCGAAAGACATCCAGCCCATCGGTCCCGGCCAGCAGCGCGTGTTTGGGTTCGTAGTCTTTGACATTTTTTTCCAATTGTGCATACTCGGTTTCGCTGACATACGGCGGATTGGATACAATCAGATCAAAGGCCAGCGCATCAAGGCCCTTGATCACCGGATCGAACAAATCGCCGCATAATAACTGCACCCGTTCGCTCAGGCCATGAGTCTGGATGTTTTTGGCCGCGACCGACAAGGCTGCTTCGCACACATCTGTGGCCGTAACCCGGGCGTCCGGAACGTTTTTGGCTACGGCCGCAGCGATGCAGCCCGACCCGGTACACAAATCCAACACCGCCTGCGGACCGCTGCGGGTACGTAAAAAATGAATCGCCTGCTCAACCAGCAGCTCCGTTTCCGGACGGGGGATCAAACAGTCCCGCGTAATCGCCAGCGACAGCGAATAAAATTCACACCGTCCGACCAGATACGCCACCGGCTCATGCTCGCCGGCCCGCTGAACCAGCGCACGCAGGGCGTCCAGCTGCGGCTTTTGCACGATACGGTCAAAAAAAGTGTAAAGTTGAATCCGTTCCAGTTTGAGAACATCGCAAAGCAAAAGTTCGGCGCTGAGGCGCGGGCTGTCCACACCCTTCTTGGTGAAGTACTCCGTGATCCAGTTCAGCAGCCGTTGTATGGTCCAGATCTCGTTCAAAAGCCGTGTTTTGGGCAGAAGGTGGATATTATCGTTACACAACCGATGGTATCATAGCGATACGGACAGAATAATGCAAACGGATTTTTGCCGCGATAGCGCCCCGACACGACCGTTTGAACAATCGGGCTATTGTCAAACCGCCGCTTGGCCGATAGTATAAAGAGTCATTGACAAATAGACCCATAAACTGCATCAGGAAAATAGATGACATTTACCCAATTATTGGCAGTCGTACAATCGGGCAAGGTGCGGGTGTGTGCTGATTCGCGTCAGGTTCAGCCAGGCGATTGTTTTGTGGCGGTTCGCGGCACCCAGACCGACGGCCATCGTTTCATCCCCATGGCACGTCAGCGGGGGGCGTTGTACATCGTGGCCGAACAGGCCGACGACAGTCGGTGTATTGTGGTGGAAAACAGCGCCGCGGCCCTCGGCCTTCTGGCCCAGGCGGCCCTTGGCAACCCCGCCAGTCAGATGACCAATCTGGCGGTGACCGGCACCAACGGCAAGACAACCACTTCCTATCTGGTCCGATCGGTTATCGAAACGGCCGGGGCATCCTGTGCGCTGGTCGGCACGATCGTCTATAGCGCCGGCTCTACCACGGTGGATGCCCCTCTGACGACACCGGACGCGTTGACCCTGGCCAAGACCGCCCGAGAGGCCCTTGACAGCGGCACGCGGTATATGATGATCGAAGCCAGCAGCCACGCCCTGAGCCAGCATCGCCTGGCGGGCATTGCGTTTACCGCGGCGGCGTTTACCAATCTGACCGGCGATCATCTGGATTATCACAAAACGCCGGAGAACTATCTGGCGGCCAAGGCGATGCTGTTTGAGGCCCTGCCCCCTCACGGTATGGCGGTACTTAACGCCCAGTCCGACGCCTCCAAGGCGATTGCCGCTGGCATCAAACGGCGGATTTTGTGGTACGCGATCGACGAACCGGCCGATGTGTCAGCGCATATCCACCGGATGGATGACAGCGGCAGTGAGTTCGGCCTTGAATTCGGCGGGATTATGGAAAAAGTCGTTACGCCGTTGTGCGGCCGGCACAATATCAGCAATCATCTGGCCGCGGCCGGACTATGTCTGGCGGCCGGATTCAGTATTTCGGCGATCGCACAGGGGCTTTCGGCCTTGTCCTGCGTACCCGGCCGACTCGAACCGGTCTTATCACCCATCGCCGAACGGCGGGGCGTCCGGGTGTTCATCGATTATGCCCACACCGACGATGCCTTGGCCAATGTCCTGACAACATTGCGGCCGATTTGTCGCGGGCGGCTGATCGTCGTGTTCGGTTGCGGCGGCGATCGCGACAAGACCAAACGCCCACGGATGGCTCACGTTGCCGAAACGCTGGCCGATACAGTGATCGTAACCAGCGACAATCCGCGTTCTGAGGACCCGCAGGCAATCATTGAGCAGATATGCGAAGGCTTTTCCTCCGAGAAACGCCGCTCCGTGCAGATCGAGCCGGATCGCAAAAAGGCGATTTTTCTGGCCATCTCGCAGGCTCAACGCGGCGATGTCGTCCTGATTGCCGGCAAAGGCCACGAAACCTACCAAATTATCGGTACACGAAAATACGACTTTAGCGATACGCTTGCCGCACAGGAGGCCCTGTCGTGCCTGTAGGGGAAAATGCCAACGAAATACCAAATCCTAATCAAACAAACACGCAAAAATAGATAATAATCGATGATAAGCCTCTCTTTACAAAAGTTGATTGCTGTTTTGAATGCCGAATGCCTGGGACCCATTGAGCCGGCTTCGGCCATTGACGGCCTGACGATTGATTCGCGAACAATCCGGCCTGGGCAGGCGTTTTTTGCCCTCAAGGGCGAGCGATTTGACGGGCACGACTTTGCCGCTGAGGTGGCCAATAAAGCAGCCGCGTGTATTGTCGCCGAGCGGCGGCCGGCCCTGCCGTCCGATAACACGACACCGGTACTGCTGGTTCCCAGCGTGCTCGGTGCACTGGCAACGCTGGCAGGATGGTATCGGCACGAACTTTCGGCATACGTCATCGCCATTACCGGCTCAGCGGGCAAGACCACCACACGCCATATCCTGCATCATGTCCTGAGCCGATTTTATCGCTGTCATCAGGCCGTCAAAAGTTTTAACAATCATATCGGTGTGCCGCTGTCGATTCTTGGCACGCCGCCCGATTGCCAAGTACTGCTGCTGGAACTGGGCAGCAATCACCCCGGCGAGATTGAGCCGCTTGCCCGACTTGCCGAACCAAACGCAGCCTGCATTACGCTTATCGGACCGGCCCATCTGGAAGGCTTTGGCAATATGCAAAACATCCTGGTCGAAAAAACATCGATCGCCAAAGGTCTCAAGGCCGACGGCGTATTGTATGTCAACGGCGATCAGCCGGCGTTGGCCGGCTTTGCCAAAACACTCGGCTGTCGGGTCAAAACCTTTGGCACGACTGTCGGCTGCGATATTATCGGAACCGATCTGATCGCAAATGGACTGACCGGACAGCTGAGGATTGACGGCAAGACCGTTGACGTGCCTCTGCCTGGCAGAGCCAATCTGATGAACGTACTGACCGTTTGGTCGATTTGCAGGGATCTTAAGATTGAGTTATCGGACTTTTCAGAGGCAGTTAAGACCGTTTCGCCGGTTCCGATGCGACTTGCAGTCGAGACTATCGGACGTATAACCCTGCTAAACGACTGTTATAATGCCAACCCCGCCTCGATGAGCAATGCCCTCGAGACATTGTCGCGTCTGGCCGGCCAAACCAAACAACGGGCAGTCTTTATCGCCGGCAGTATGGCTGAGCTGGGCAAGCAGGCCGAACAGCTTCATTATCAGCTGGGCCGTCAGGCGGCAACCGCCGGCGTAGGGTGCTTGTTGGCCTGCGGGCCGTTTGCCCGCGCAATTATCGACGGGGGGAGGGAGACAGGGATGGCGGAGGCGGATTGCCATTTTTTTGTCGATACCACCCAGTTATGTGATAAATTGCACCTTTTTATCCGTCCTGACGATATAATACTGGTCAAAGGCTCCCGAGTGAACGGTCTGGAAGCGGCTGTCGAAACACTCAAACAGCTCAACCCGACCACGCAGGACAAAGCCCATCCAAAACAAAAAATTCCCAACTAAATACGACGAACTATAAAACCGTGATTTACCATCTGCTTTATTGGCTGCGGGACAGTTTTACCCACCATGTGGGATTTTACGCTTATGAAGACGTGCTGTTTCGCGCGGTGATGGCGGCATTGACCAGCCTTTTAGTGGCGGTGCTGATGGCGCCGCGTGTGATTCGTTGGCTGCTGCGAATGAAAATCGGCGACCGGCCGGAATTCCACCACGCCGACCTCAACAACCTGATGCGCGAGCGTGCCAACACCCCGACGATGGGCGGGATTATTATCCTGACGGCGATTTTGGCAGGGACGCTGCTGTGGGCCAAACTGAGCAATCCTTTTATCCACAAGGCGATATTCTTAATCCTTTGGTTTGGCGGCATAGGAGCGGCCGATGACTGGCTGAAACTGACCGGCAAGGTCCGCCAGCACAGTCGAGACGGCCTTAAGCCCTGGGAAAAACTCGTCTGGCAGTTCGGCGGCTCGGTCCTGATTGCCTATTTTTTGTACAAAGACTTCCAAAACATCGACGACGCCAAGATGTTCTGGCTGCCGTTTTACAAGCACGGCATCCCCCTGGCGATGTGGATGTTTGCGATCATTACAGTGCTGTATATTACCGCCACCAGTAACGCCGTGAATCTGACCGATGGGATGGACGGGCTGGCCTCGGGGTGTGTCGGCATTATGTCGATTGTCTTGGTGGTGCTGTGTTACATTGCCTCCGAGTATATGTCACGGGCCCACCAAATCACGTGGGCCAGCTACCTGCTGCTGCCGCATATTCCCGAATCGGGTGAGCTGTGCATCTTCTTTGCTGCCCTGAGCGGGGCGATTTTCGGATTTTTGTGGTACAATTGCCATCCGGCACAGGTGTTTATGGGCGATATCGGATCGCTGCCGCTGGGTGCGGCCATGGGCTACGGGGCGATTGTCACCCGCAATGAACTGCTGCTGTTTGTCATCGGCGGGGTGTTTATGATGGAGCTGTTCAGCGTCATCCTGCAAGTGGGCTACTTCAAATACTCCGGAGGCAAGCGTATCTTTCGCTGTGCGCCGATTCACCACCACTTTCACTTGGCCGGGTGGTCTGAGCCGCAGGTGGTTGTTCGGTTCTGGCTGCTGTCGATTGTTTGTGCTGTCATTGCGCTGGCAACCTTAAAATTGCGATAATTTTATCATTACTATTGCGTGCACTTGCACCACCTTCTGTTTGAGGGCGTTGTTTGGAGTTGCTAAGGCAAAAAACCGTTGCGTCCGGGGGTGTCGTTTACGCCATCGCCTGGGTTTGGTGTGTCGCAGGGGCTTTGTCAGCCGTGGACCCTGGAGGCACGTGTGCAGCGCCATCGGACGGCAGCGGCGCCGTCGCAACACTCCGTAATGAGACACCTGTCGTAAATCTTCTGGAACCCATTCGGCAAAAATATGGGGTTCCAGCGATCTGCGCGGCCGTGGTCAACAGCGAACGGATCATCGCAGGTGGGGCCGTGGGGGTTCGAAAACACGGCACTGACATTCCGGTTACCGTCAACGATATCTGGCATTTGGGATCCGAGACCAAGGCCATGACGGCGGCTCTAATCGGGCGGCTGGTTGAGCGAGGACAACGGCGGTGGGACAGCACAATGGCAGAGATCTTTCCGGAATGGGCCGACGAAATGCAGCCGGAAATGAAGGATGTCACGATTCTTCAACTGCTTTCGCATTGGGCCGGACTGGTGGAAAATGTACAGTGGCATCAGTTTGCTCAACACGGCTGCCTTTCGCAGCAGCGGTACGCGGTCGCTAAAAAATTGCTCACCGAACAGCCTAAATACCCGCCCGGCACAGGCGGGCATTATTCCAATGCGGGGTATGTACTGGCCGGGGCAGTGGTCGAGAAAATCACCGCTGACACGTGGGAAAAGCAGATTGCTGCGCTGCTGTTTGAGCCCTTAGGGATGGCCTCGGCAGGCTTCGGCGGTGTGGGGACAGCCGGCTGTATTGATCAGCCGTGGGGACATTATGAGGATGGACGCCCCGTCGAGCGTAACGGGCCGGCAATGGATAACCCACCAGTGCTTGGCCCGGCCGGGCGCGTTCACTGCACAATCTCGGACTGGGCGGCCTTTGTGATCGACCAGCTGCGAGGGGCACAGGGCAAAGCCGCTTTGCTTGAGCCGAAGACCTATCAGCGGCTTCATCAGCCGCCCTTTGGCGATGTGTATGCGCTGGGCTGGCTGGCCGTGCCGCGCAACTGGGCCGACGGCACAGCACTGACCCACTCAGGAAGCAATACGATGAATTATGCCACAGTGTGGATCGCGCCAAACCGCGATTTTGCAGCACTGGTGTGTATCAATCAGGGAGGGCAGGCGGCCTTTAAGGACTCCGATGAGGCTGTCGGGGCGCTGATCGGGGCGTTTCTTAACACACGCCTCGAAAATGAAGAGTTGAAAATGGAGGAGGAAGGAAGAATTGAAGAATCGAGAAAATCGAAGGAGAATGAGGAATATTAAAAAGTGAGAATATTGAAAATTGCGGCGTTTGAAACAAAAGGGGAACAGCCCAAAACCAGCACATATAAAAGATGTACCGCCGACCTGATGCCAGCAAAATAAAACTCCCTCACGCCGGTTGGAAGCCGACGGTACATCCCAACCGAGGCGTTCGCCCCGGTTCTCTTATCGGTCAGGCCGATGCTTAAGGCATACAGCCCAGTTTTTCACTCATACACCCCACCCAGTCGGCGGCCAGGATTGCCAAGTCATACAAATCCACCACACAGTCGAAGTTTACGTCACCGGGGAAAGGTTCATCAGCCGGATCGGCAAAGGCGGCTTCACAGGCATCCGCATACACGCCGACATTAACGGTATCTATCCCTGAGCCACCGGCATCGGTGACGGTAAAGTCAAAGTAGAACCAGCCTGTATTGTCCACCGTGACCTGGGTGGTCAGGGCACTGGGGTCATGGATGAGGACCGTTGTGCCCGGGTCGGTCTCGGTGAGCGGATTCAAAGACCACCGGGTCGTCACCTCGCTGCGGCCGTCATCAACATAGGAGCCGGTTAAGGTAAATGTGGCCGTGCCGTCTTCCAGCCAGAGATATTGATCCGTCCCGGCATTGGCCGTCGGCGGCACATCGCCCGTAAAGAAAGACCACGTAAACCCCTCAATCTTAATCGGCTCGCCATTAGTATTTGGATCCGTCACATCCACCTTCCAGTAATAATAATGGTCTTGCTGCAGCGTGATACCCCGTTCGGCCAGATCCACCGAATCGAGAGCCTCGCCGGCGACGACCTGGATCACACCGGGCTGTTCAGGCACCAGATTCGGATCGGCCAACGGCGTCGGACTTTCTCTAAACCACACATCACAGGTAATCACGTCATCAGGATTGTTCAGCGGCTCAGGATTACGCCAACTTAGTACGGAGAAATTGGCAGCGACCGCTCGTGAGCCGACAGTAGGGACAGGAAACAGCGCGGGGGTCAGACCATCCGGAAACCCGATTGCAGCATTGTCATAGCCGAAATAGGCCTCGCCTAACCCGTTGTAATTGACGTTGGTAACCACAAACTTTATGGACTCGGCCTGAGGATGAATTATAAAATCAAACGAATACGTTTTCCACTCCCTGGATACGACAAATTCGCTGGCCGCTTCATTGATCAAGCTACCATTCCACGATTCAAGTTTTAAGCCAGCCACCGAATTGTTACCGGTGGTTCCCAGATCAATCATATCGACTTGCGGAACAATCGGTGTGCCGGCCGGTATCCCCCACACCGCTAGTTCCTCGGTACCCACCTGATACCAAACCGACCAGGTACTGTCAGCCGTACGCAGGGTAATATAACCGCCCGGATTGCCGCCGGCAGTAACATGGCTGGGTGCCCACGCTCCGCCGCCACCGGCGGCGTTCCAATCGGCCGCATTGATATCAAACCCACCGTTGTTGACAAGGATTGCCGCACTTGCCCCACCGACCAGTGCCACACACAGACCCACAAGAAATGTTGTTTTGATGTTCATTTGGACCTCCTCAATTAAAGAAAGAAAGAAAGTGATGTTGCTAACCCCGCTTGTTATGACAAAAAAAACGAGAGTGTTGTCTCTTTAGGTATCATCCATATTCCCCGTCCAAAAATCCTTGTTTAGGCCCCATCACCATTTCTCCCGAGATTTGTTATATTA
>JAAYQH010000130.1 GCA_012519365.1 Planctomycetota bacterium
GAACACATCGACCGGAATCGATTTGGATTTGCGCCGGGCCGCGGCATTCCGCAACCGACGGTCACTGCTGACCACCATTAAGCGACGCGGCGCGGTATTTTCCTCGATTTTCCACTCAATCACCGTATCGGCATCCGACCGCTGTCCGGAAAAGCGGATCTCCAGCCCTCGAATGGACATCAGTTCACGTTTATCGGACGGACCGATGCCGTCAAACACAATCGTACCGCGGTCCTTGACCAGATGCAAAAAATCGGCCAGATACCGACATAACTGCGCCTCGTTCAACTCCGCAAAGGCATCGATTTTCTGCACTGCGCGCAACAGATTGTAGCCATCAATTAAAAACGGCATTGCGTCTTGTTCTGGACAAAATCAGTCGGGGTTAACGATTGTGGTGCGGCACAAACTCGAATTTCTGGCCGCCGATGGAAGCGTCGACCATCAGCCCGGAATCGGCCATCACAAAGACCGCCATTCCGTCTTTGTAATCCGCCTTGGCCGCTGCGCCGGCCGTCAAAGCCACCGCCGTAGCCTGAGCGGAAAATGTATATTCTCCGGACTTAAAGCGGTCCAGATCCGCCTGGGTTCGAAAGAAAATGATTTCGCGGAAAAACTCTCCGCCAAATGAAAACCCGAGCGTTGCCTGGGACATATTGCAGTAGCCGATAAGTTTCTCATTTTGATACACCAGCCCCTTGCCATAGGCACCGCCAATCCACAAGGCGCCTTTGAAGACTTTCGGCAGCACCGCATAGCCGGCAGACTGCTCAAAAAAACGCCGAATCCCGGGATCCTCCTTTTCGAACAAAACGATGGTCTCTTGAACTTCGGCTTCCAAGACCTTCATCGATTCGGTAGTTTTCGGCACGGGTGAGCAACTTGTCAATACCAGCGCTGCTGCAACCATTAAACTGAACACGATTCGCATTGTCACCTCCGTGAGATCATGAAAAGGTTTCATTGCTTTATTGAACTCCATTCCGGACAGAAATAGCGTATCTCTCCGGCAACCATTGTGGCAAGCACTTTGCCTTTGACCGTCCAGCCGTGATAGGGACTATTACGGCTCTTGGAATAAAACGCCTCGGCATCAATTACCCACTCGGCATTGGGGTCGATAATAGCAACATCGGCGCGATCGCCAGGTCCGATTCGCCCTTTGTCAATGCCGAGGATTTTCGCCGGACGGCAGGTCAACATTGCCAGCATCCCCATCCAATCAGTCAGCCCTGTATCAATCAGTGCCTTCCTATACAACGGCAGCGCGCACTCCAGTGAAGCAATACCGAACGGTGCGGCCAAAAATTCAAGTTCTTTTTCGCTCTGGAGGTGCGGCGCATGATCGGTGGCCAGCGCATCGACAAGGCCCTCCCGCACAGCCTCTCGGATCGCCTGGACATCAGCGGCGGTGCGAAGCGGCGGATTGACCTTGAAATAGGTATCATAATCCATCACGCAATCTTCAGTCAGCAGCAGATGATGCGGCGTCACCTCACACGAAACGGGCAGGCCATCGCGTTTGGCCTGGCGGATAATCTCGACAGCGCCGGCGGTTGAAATATGCTGGGCGTGATAGCGGACGCCGGTCTTTCGGACCAACTGGACGTCGCGCCACAGCATCAATTCCTCGCCCAGCGGGTCCATCCCCGGCAACCCCAGCACGGTGGAATGGTAGCCGGAGTTCATCACGCCGTCTTTGATCAGGGTATTGTCCTGACAGTGTTGGGCCACGAGGGTATTGAACATCGAGGCGTATTTCATTGCCCGCAGCATCACAGCGGTATTCTGAACGCCGCTGCCGTCATCGGTAAAACCGACGGCCCCGGCCTGATGCATCAACCCGATCTCAGACAACTCCTGGCCGGCGCGATCTTTCGTCAGCGCCCCCATCACATAAATAAACGTCTTGCGTGCCTGCCTGCCCATCCGGTGGACATATTCTACAGCGGTTGCCTCGTCAATCGGCGGGGTTGTGTTGGGCATGCATACCACCGACGTAAAGCCGCCGGCCACCGCCGCCGCCGAGCCAGAGGCGATGGTCTCTTCTTCTTCGTCGCCCGGCTCGCGAAAATGAACATGCAGATCGATTAAGCCGGGGCAGACAATTTTGCCCGTCGCGTCGATATGCCGATCAGCACTTGCGCTTAAATGCGTGCCGATCCGGGCCACCTGACCTGCGGCCAACAGCACATCGGCCTGGCTGTCGAACTGATTGGCCGGGTCAATGACCCGCCCGCCGGTGATGAGTATCTTTTCCATTGTCCGTTTCGCTTATTCGCTTCAAGATTTTGAGGATTCTGTTTGCATCGCGGCCTGATTGACCAGGAACAAAACCGCCATGCGAATAGCCAGCCCGTTGGCGACCTGCCGGAGGATGACGCTGTTCGGACCGTCGGCCACTTCCGACTCGATTTCAACCCCGCGATTCAACGGTCCCGGGTGCATCACCGTGATATCGGGCTTGGCCCGTTTCATTCGTTCCGCGGTCAGCGCAAAAAAGTGCGAATACTCCCGCACCGAAGGAAAGGGATTGCCGCCCATTCGCTCAAACTGAATCCGCAGCATATTGATCACATCCAATTCCTCAATCACATTATCCAGACTGTTGGAGACCCGCACCGGCAAATCCCGCACATGCGGGGGCATCAGAGTCGGCGGGCCGATCAGCGTCACCTCAGCGCCCAGTTTGGTCATTGCGTAAATGTTACTGCGCGCGACACGAGAATGGGCAATATCGCCGACAATGCCAATCTTCAGACCGTCCAGCCGGCCGCGAACCTGACGAATGGTATAGACATCCAGCAGTGCCTGTGTGGGGTGCTCATGGTAGCCATCGCCGGCATTCACCACGCAGGCGTTGATGCTGCGGCTCAGCAGTGTCGGAGCACCGCCGGCACTGTGGCGAATCACAATAATATCCACGCCCATCGCCTCAAGATTGCGAGCGGTATCAACCAATGTTTCGCCTTTGTTGACCGCGCTGGATTTCTTGGTAAATTCTATCACGTCAGCGCTGAGCCGACCGGCGGCCAGCGTAAAACTGTTACGGGTGCGGGTGCTGTCTTCAAAGAACATATTCACCACCACCTTGCCCCGCAGCGTCGGCGCCTTTTTGATTGAACGGGTGCTGATCTCGGCGAATCCATCGGCCGTGTCAAGAATAAATTCCAACTCTTCTCGGCTAAGATCACGCAGCCCGATCAAATGCTTTCGCATCCATTGGAATGCTGTTTTTTTCATAGATCGTCCATTGGTTCCACAATAACCTGATCGATGCCATCCTCCTCGACCAGATATACCTTGATCATTTCAGTCGCACCCGCTTCCACTCGAAGGCCGACATAATCGGCACGAATCGGCAATTCTCGCTGGCCCCGGTCAATCAGCACCGCCAGTCGCACTGCACGCGGGCGTCCGAGATCGGTCAGCGCATCCATTGCCGCCCGGACGCTTCGGCCCGTGTGCAGGACATCATCGACCAGTAGGATAAACTTATTATCCACATCAAACTCAATTTCCGTGGACCGCACTGTCGGCTGTGAACCGCTGCGCGGGATTTGAAGGTCATCCCTGTATAAGGTGATATCCAGTGTGCCGCAGGGTATCTCGCGCCCGAAGTGCGTTTCCAATTTGCGGGTCAACCGTTTGGCCAAAATTTCGCCGCGGCTGCGAATCCCGATCACTGCCAACTCAGATTCCGAACCGATATCGGCAACAATATCCCGGAACATTTTCTCTATGGTGGCGTTGATTTGATCTGCGTTTAGTAGAATTTTCATAGATTCTTGGTCTATTATAATTTATTTCGTAAATATTAGTGTGCCGTAAAAGTCAACGGACACGTTGCTTGCAGCCGATTCTCAGCCAAACGGGACTGAAAAATGCCCGCCGTACTGCCGCAAAAACAAAATAAGGACGCAGAATGAGGTTCGATAAACCGCTTTCCGGCTTCCCGATCCGTTTCCGTTGAAGTCCCCCAGAGTATAACCC
>JAAYQH010000131.1 GCA_012519365.1 Planctomycetota bacterium
AGCCGTCCGGTGGAGTTCTACAAGACCGATTACGACATCAGCGACTGGGACACGATTCCGGTGCCGAGCAACTGGCAAATGCAGGGCTACGGCGTGCCGTTGTATTCGAACGTCACCTATCCGTTCAAGAAGGACCCACCGCGAGTGATGGGCACGCCGCCGACCCATTATACCAATTATGAGCATCGCAACCCCGTGGGGTCCTATCGACACACCTTTACGGTGCCGCCGCAGTGGCGAGGACGGCAGGTGTTTATTGTGTTTGACGGAGTGGATTCAGCGTTTTATCTGTGGGTCAACGGCCAGAAAGTCGGCTACAGCCAGGACAGCCGTACCGCAGCCGAGTTCAACATTACGCCGTATTTGCAGCGTGGACGAAATACCCTGGCCGTGGAGGTCTATCGGTACAGCGATGGGTCGTACCTGGAGGATCAGGACTTTTGGCGGCTCAGCGGTATTTTCCGCAATGTGTATCTCTATTCGACTGCGAATCTTCGCATTCGAGATGTCTTTGTCAAGACCGATTTGGATGAGCAGTACCGCGATGCACAGCTGTATGTGGAAGTGACGGTTCACAACTACGCGGCACAGGCGATGGATTTTCCGCGGGTTGAAATGACCCTGCTGGATGCGGAGCAAAAACCCATCGCAGCGGTATCGGGAATGGTTGCTCGTTTAAACGAACCGATTCCCGCCGGTGGAGAAAAAACTGTCGGCCTGTCCGGAATGGTTGCCAATCCGGCTAAGTGGACGGCCGAGACGCCGAATCTCTATACGGTGCTTTTGGAATTGAAAGACGAATCGGGCAATCTGTTTGAAGTGGTCAGCCAGCGAATCGGCTTTCGTGACGTTGAGATCAAAGGCGGGCAATTGCTGGTCAACGGTGTACCGATTTATGTCAAGGGGGTCAATCGCCATGAACACGACCCTGATACCGGCCATACGGTTTCGCGGGAGTTGATGATTCAGGACATCCTGCTGATGAAGCAGTTCAATATCAATACCGTTCGCACGAGCCATTATCCCAATCGGCCGGAATGGTATGACCTGTGCGATGAGTACGGGCTGTATGTCATTGATGAAGCCAACATTGAATCGCACGGGATGGGGTACGGCGCCGAGTCCCTGGCCAAGGATCCGAAATGGCAGAAGGCCCATCTGGCGCGGATTGAGGCCATGGTTGAACGCGACAAAAATCATCCGAGCGTGATTATCTGGTCGATGGGTAATGAAGCGGGCGATGGGATTAATTTCGAAGCGGCCAGCAGATGGATCAAACAGCGTGATCCGTCACGGCCGATCCATTATGAACAGGCCGGCCAGCGTTCCCATACGGATATTGTCTGCCCGATGTACGCGTCCATTGACCATATTGTCCGTTATGCCAGTCAAGAGCAGACGCGTCCCCTGATTCTGTGCGAATATGCCCACGCGATGGGCAACAGCGTCGGGAACCTGCAGGATTACTGGGATGCGATCGAACGCTATAAGCATTTGCAAGGCGGCAGTATCTGGGATTGGGTCGATCAGGGGATTCGCAAGAAAGCTGAGCCGACGTATGAAATTCGTGAAAGCGCTGCGGGTCGTCGAGCCGTGTTGAACGGCAGCCTTGCGGAGGGTCCCGACGGTGCCAAGGCCGTTCGCGGGTCACTGGTGTTTGAGGATGATCCGGCGCTGAATATCACCGGCAAGGCGATTACGCTGGAAGCGTGGGTTCTGCCTGAGCGCAGCGGCGGCGACCACGGGCCGATTGTCGGCAAAGGCGACACCCAATATATGCTCAAACTGATCAACAACAACCGACGTGCTGAGTTTTTCATTTATGACAAGACGTGGGTGACCGTGCGAGCCGATCTGCCCGGTGATGCGTATTCGAGGTGGACGCATTTAGCCGGCACGTATGACGGCGCTGTGCTGAGATTGTATATCAACGGCACCCTGGCGGCCACTGAGCCGCATGTCGGGTCGATCAACAACTCAGCCTATCCGGTCGGCGTCGGCATCAATACTCAGGCCGAGACACGCCGCTTTAATGGACTGATCCGTCAGGCACGGATTTACCCTGCTGTGCTGCCGCCTGAACGGCTCAATCAGCCCAAGGCCAAGAGTGCCGAAGAGGCGGTGTTGTGGCTGGATGCGGGGGCGGTTC
>JAAYQH010000132.1 GCA_012519365.1 Planctomycetota bacterium
CGGGATGTTCATTCCTGCCAGACAGGCCATCCGGCACGGCCCGACGCAGTCGCCCAAATGGTCGCTCAGCAGCAATTCAATCGCGGCCTGGCGGGCGGTGCGAATCTCGTCATTGTCGGTGGTAACGCGCATATGGTCGGTTGCCATTGCCCCGCAAGCCGGCACAAGCGACTTAACCCCTTCCACCTGCACGACGCACACCATGCAGCTGGTCGATGGCGCAAAGCCTTTTCGATGGCACATTGTCGGGATATAAATCCCTGCCGCCTGTGCCGCCTGAAGCAGTGTTGCCCCCTCAGGCACCTCAACAGTCTGATTGTCTATGGTTAGTATTGGCACGAGTCTTGAGTTTTTAGTTTTGAGTTCGCAGTTTCTAATCCCGGTCTTCTTGTGTTCCTCAATTCGTGGATTCTGCAGTTGCCACAGTCCTACTGAACGTGTATTGCCTCGGCCGGACAGACGCTTTTGCACACACCGCAGCGCACACATTTTTCCTGATCGATTTCGTGTGGTTCATACGGTTTCATCGCGATTGCCCCCGACGGGCAGTGCTGGGCACAAATCGTGCAGCCGATGCACTTATCGGTAATCGTATAGTGAATCAATGCCCGGCAGGTACAGGCCGGACATCGCCCCTGAAGATGCGCCTCATACTCCTCCCGAAAATACTCAATCGTTGACAATACCGGATTGGGGGCGGTTTTGCCCAGTCCGCACAGACTGGCATGCTGAATAAGATGTCCCAACTCGATGAGTTTTTCAATGTCGCCGGCTTTGCCTTGTCCTTCACACAAACGATCCAGCAATTCAAGCATGCGTTTGGTGCCGACGCGGCAGAATGTGCATTTGCCGCAGGATTGATCCTGCGTAAAAGCCACAAAGTAACGGGCGATATCAACCATGCAGTCGGTCTCATCCAAAACGACCATCCCGCCGGAGCCCATAATCGCCCCGACGTGATTCAGCGATTCGTAGTCAATCGGGGTATCAATCAGCCAGGCCGGCACACACCCGCCCGATGGACCGCCGATTTGGACGGCTTTCAGCTGTCGGTCATGCTCGATGCCGCCGCCGATGTCCTCCACGATTTGCCGGATGGTGATGCCCATCGGCACTTCGACCAGGCCGCCGCGCCGGACTTTGCCGGCCAGCGCGAAGACCTTGGTCCCTTTGCTGTGTTCCGTGCCGTACGCGGCAAAGGCCTGCGGCCCGTTGCGCAGTATCCACGGCACGACCGCAAATGTTTCGACATTGTTGACCAGCGTCGGCTTTTGCCACAGGCCCTGCCGCGTCGGGTAGGGCGGGCGCAAATGAGGCATGCCGCATCGGCCTTCGATACTGGCCAACAACGCCGTTTCCTCACCGCACACAAACGCGCCGGCACCCACATAAATATGCAAATTCAGCGAGATTCCGCTGCCGCATATATGATGCCCCAAATAGCCATGCCGTTGGCACAGGTCAATCGCTTTGCGCATCCGTTCGAGGGCCAGCGGGTACTCGGCCCGAATATACAGATAGCCCTCATCGGCTCCCACGGCAGCCGCCGCGATCGCCATCCCTTCGAGAATGCGAAACGGAAACGACTCCATCAGCATCCGATCCATAAACGCGCCGGGGTCGCCTTCGTCGCCGTTTAAGACAATGTATTTTTTGTCCGATTCTGTTTTGCACACCACAAACCACTTCAAATGAGTGGGAAATCCGCCGCCGCCGCGGCCGCGCAGTCCCGACTGCTCTATCGCCGCAATCACAGCATCAGGGTCGTTTTGCTCCACACAGCGACGCAGCGTCGAAAAACCGCCGTGCGCGGTGTATTCCTCAATGTCCAGCGGCTCGGTATGGCCGAAATGCTCAGTCGCGATGTGCACCTGCGGGCCAAGATAGTGTTCCGTCTCGTGCGGGCGGATGTGCAGCGCATAGCGAACCGGCCCCTCCTCAAGGCGATCCTCGATGAGCGAGTCCAAAAAATCGCTCATCTTTGCCTCCAAACGTGCCGGCAGTGAGGCCGGTCGAAAATGCCGTCGCAACAGCGGTTCGACATCCGCCGGCTGAACCCGGCCGTACCGAAACACCCGGCCGTCTTCGGTCAACACTTCCACCAGCGGTGCCAGATAGGACATTCCGTGACAGCCTGTGTTTTTGACCCATACAGGCAGTCGCAGCCGTTTGACAACCTGTTTAAGCGTTGCATATACCTTGTCGCTGCCGACGGCTCGGCAACTCGAATCCAGACAGATTCGCACCTGACCATGATGGGGGGGGTGTTCTTCTTTTTCCTCTTTGTCGGAGCGTTTGGCCTCTTGCTGGGCCAGAAAATCATCCAGCACCTGCCCGACAGTTTCGGTCTGCAAATGCCCGTAAATGACATCATCAATTTGAACGGCCGGGGCCAGCATACAGCAGCCCAGACAGGCGACCTTTTCCACGGTAAACAGACGCCGGGCATCGGTGTCGTCGGTGCCGCTGATGTTCAGGTGTTCGCGAAAGGCGTCATAAATACGGTTGGCTCCTTTGACGTGACAGGCCGTACCTACACAGACCCGCACAAAATGCTTCCCGGCCGGACGCAGGCGAAACTGATCGTAAAACGTCGCGACTGACCAGACATCGCTGGGATGGCACTCACTGACGGTGCACAGATACTCAAGGGCCTCTGTTGGCAGATACCCGTAATGCCCCTGAATCGCCTGCAGCAGCGGCAGCACAAAACGCGGCGCTTTGCCGATACGATCGACGCACTGGTCAACAAATGTCAAGTCCAGATCGCTCACGGGGTCGTTCCTATGCAATACAAATTCTCCATTCCGCGGATAACCATACGCCCCGGCGCAAAGGCCGGCGATGCGCAGCACTTCTCACCCAACTCAAGCCGTTTGATTTCGCGATACTCGCGGCCGGTTTCAGCCAGAATCATCGTTCCCGATAACGCCATCAGATACAATCGGTCTTTCACGATACTCGGTGAGGCGTGAAATTCCAGGTCCAGATAATGGACATACACCTCGCTGCCGTCGGTAACATTGAAAGCGGTCAATGACCCACTGGTACTCAGCGTCCAGACAAGCGAGCCGTTGCTGACCGGACTGCAAATGTCGGGCATATCGCCCGAACTGCGCCACGCCAGATGGGTATTGGTGATGTCGCCGTCGGCCTGGTCGGTACGAATCGCCACAATGGAATTATAGGGTTCAATAGCCAGGATTTTGCCGTCGGCAAAAATCTGCGTCGGTGCCACATCGCCGCCAAGACACGTTGCCCGGTACAATTCCCGCCCGTCGCTCGGGTCATAGGCAATGACCCACGGTGAGCCGCTGGTCAAAATCTGGGGCGAATCGCCGACCTGCACAACCGTCGGCGACGTCCAGGAGTTTGGCACCGGACGGGGCGTTTGCCACGCCGTTTGACCGGTTTGCCAGTCCAGTGCAATCAGACGACTTTTGTCGGTTTCATACGTCACGTCATATTGGACAATAAGGGTGTGCTCATAGGCTGCCAGCGAGGCCGCATAGCCATAGGCACTTTCAGGTACCCCCAGGTGGCGATGCCATAACGGGTCGCCCTCAACGGTAAAACAGCCTGCGTCCCCGCCGGCAAAGATCGCTGCGACACGATAGCCGTCGGTTACCACTGTCGGTGCGGCATAGCCGGTATCTTCCATGATATACATCATCTCGCGTTCAGGGCAGTCCGTAACGGCCACATCGCCGGTCCACAGCAGTTGACCGGTAGCAAGGTCATAACAGAAGATTTGCTGCTGCCGGTCGGTCGCGCCGCTAAGAAAGACGCGGTTATCCCAGATGACCGGTGAGTTGTTTCCTTCCAGCGGAACCGGACTTTTCCAGAGGATATGGCGTCCACTGGGGCCGTCCCAGTCGTCCGGAACATCCGGCAGGTCGGTCACTCCCAGCCCCTGCGGCCCGCGAAAGCTCGGCCACTGAGACAAGGTTTGCTCAAAAGTGGCAAACATTGGCTCTGCCGGCAGAGAGGCCGGCTCATCGGGGTTTGCGGCCGGCAGCGGTTTTCCAAAAGGACGCTGCGCCAGATACAACCCGGCTGCGGCCAATGCAATGGCCGTCAAAGAGACGGCGGTTCG
Source organism: Planctomycetota bacterium (assembly GCA_012519365.1). Lineage (GTDB taxonomy): Bacteria > Planctomycetota > Phycisphaerae > Sedimentisphaerales > Anaerohalosphaeraceae > T3Sed10-213. Next base: position 4,097 of record JAAYQH010000132.1, read on the forward strand.
CAGGTATAAAGCGTGGCGAATTTGTTCGCTTTTGAGGTCCGCCGGGCTTTGCGGCAGGGCGGCGGCCCGCCAGTGGCGCGTGCACACCAGAATCGCTGCCGTAAATACCGCCAAATCAATCACCAGCAACAGCGTGCCGCGCTGCAGAAAATACAGCCGGGCAAACTGATCCCGCCGGGTTTGGATATCCAGTTTGTTGATGCGTTCGGCCAGCTGGCTATTGGTTGGTTCGAGCGTGTACCGCTCTTTTAATTGTTCCAGTTCGAGCCGTTGCGCCGGATCGGTTACGACATAATGATACAGGTGAATCGCCAGCAGTACGGCGATAAACACCCCGAACACGCCGGTTACAATGGCCGTCCCACGTGCGGCCTGGTGCAGTGGGCTCAGCTGCGGGGTCTGGTCGAAATGAGTCATACAGGCTGCTCCGCCGGTTGAGGGTGGCTTTGTCGGTGTCGTCGCAGGTGCTCGCGCGGACAAGACCAATAGCAGCGTCCACACGCCACACACCCGGCACGATGGGTTTCGTAGTGGGTGCGCCGAAAACAAATATGAGTGCGAATTAGTGTCAATCCGAACAACAACCCCATTGCACCGCCCAGCAGCGCGGAGCCGAGTGCAAAGTCTTGTTGTTTGGCCTCTGCCTGGGTGTACAAACTTTCTATCGTGCGGTTTGTGGAGCGAAAGGCAGTGCTTTCATCTGTTCGGCCGCTGACCAGCCCGGCCTCTTCCAGACGAATACGGTCGGCCAGTCGAACGGTCGGATTGGCGCGGGCCAGGGCAGGGGCGGCCTCGTATCCAATCCACCCGCCGACCACGATCATAAACGGCAGCAGCACGATCAGTACGCGGGCCCAAAAACGGGCCTTGACGCGCTGACTGTCGGGCCATTCAACGGTCGGTTTTTCAATCGCCCCAAACGGGCAGGCATCTTCGCACAGACGACAGTGA
>JAAYQH010000133.1 GCA_012519365.1 Planctomycetota bacterium
GACGCCGCCGACCACTTCTTCATTGGCCAGTACCGTCCCCAGTGCCGGGCACCAGTTCACCGGCGCGTAGGATTCATAGGCCAGGCGGTGGCTGTCGATGTACTCGCGCACCGCCGCCTCGCCCTGGGCCTTAATGGCGTCAGGAATCGGCAATTCCTCGATAGGTCGGGCCTTTTGCAGGGTATCGTCGAACCAACTCTTGTAAAACTTCAGAAAAATCCACTGCGTCCATTTGTAGTAGCGCGGATCGGTCGTATCGACCTGACGGTCCCAGTCGTACGAAAAGCCCAGCGCCTGAATCTGCCGACGCATATTGTCAATGTTTTTTTGGGTTGTTTTTGCCGGATGGGTGCCGGTCTGGACAGCGTATTGTTCAGCCGGCAGCCCGAAGGCGTCCCAGCCAATCGGATGCAGCACATTATAGCCGCACATTCGCTTGTAGCGGGCGATGATATCGCTGGCCGTGTACCCTTCCGGATGGCCGACGTGCAGCCCCGCCCCCGACGGATACGGAAACATATCCAGCACATAGTACTTGGGCTTGTCTGCCGCGGCCGGATCCGACCCGTCCGGCGTCCGAAAGGTCTTGCGGCTGAGCCAATAATCCTGCCATTTCTTTTCGATGCGATTAAAATCGTATTGTCCGTCCTGCATAAAACCGTCCCGCTTATTGCTTAAGTCGTGAAAATCCATATCCTTATAGAGTTAAATGTTGTATTATACCCCATCCCTCCAAAAGGGCAAGAGGCAAGAAATACCAAAAACCAGCCCCACCCACCAGCCGATATACAGAACCAATGGATTCCAAAAATAACACTAACAAGCTGCCCTTCGAACGCAGCCAACTTCCGAAACACAAACAACAACTTGTCTCTTATTGGATTACATCTTGGCCGATAAATTTTTGCGAGCGAATAGCCCCTTTCTTGTAGACAAATTTACACTTTAAAAAACAAAAATGAAATCTGCCTGGTGTGACTTATAGTCCGTTGATTCATTTGCGATATTACAATACGAGCAGATCTGTATCATTGTACCCAAAAAGTCGCATCAGTAACTACTCGCGTAATCTTTTATTTTTTCCTTGGTTATCCGTTCTAAACATTTTTCATAAAGTGTTCTTGGCAGTTATTATCTCATAATATATTCGGATTAGGAGAGGGCCTTTGGGCGTCCCTTTTTTAAGCCATGACTGGAGTATCTTATCGAGTCTTTGAACAATGTCAGGGTACTGATCAATAAGATTGTGCTGCTCGCCGATATCCTCTTGCAGATTATACAGTTCCCGTCGTTTATCCTCATACCAGACAATCAATTTCCAGTCACCATCACGAACTGCGGAACCGGGGGAACCGCCCTGGTTGCCGTAATGGGGATAGTGCCAGAAGATCGGCCCACGAACCATCGCTTTGCCCTTTAACAGCGGCAGCCAGCGTTTGCCGTCCAGATGCTGTTTGGGCCGCAGCGGCAAATTCGCCATCTCAAGCATTGTCGGGTAAAAATCGGTACGGATCACCGGCTCCGAACAGACGCTGCCGGGTTTGGTTATGCCGGGCCATTTGACCAATACAGGCTCGCGGATGCCGTCTTCATAGAGCCATCCCTTGCCGCCGCATCTTAATCCAATTATAGATGGTTAAAGGACTTATTTTTTGTGAAGGCGGCCGCTGGTCCACTCAGGCGACCAGCAGATCAACAGTTTTTGCCGGATATACGTCCGCAACCACGCATTCTCTTCAAGGCGATACGGTGTTATGGAGTTCCTGCGTCGTTTCGCATAATGCCGCTGAGCCAGATGTGGCTTATAATCCCCCGTTGAACTGACGTTATGCGACAGTTCACAGCTGCTCGTACCCTTGTTGCGGCCAAGCCGATCTCTGATGGCTTGCTGTGGTCTGTTGTGCTCGCATTTTCAGTATCATTTCTCGTTCATCAATGTTAAGATGGCCATATCCCATTGTCCGGCTCCGTATAGGTTTTTGTTTGCCACGTCAAACTCTATCGGAAACCTGCGACCATTGCCTTTTATGAAGCGATTTGTGTTGTTTTCGGAGAGGTTTTGTGATAGCGTGTCTGTTTTGCAAACAGGACTCGAAAGAAGATGGCACGAAAGAAGACAACGGAAAAACCCACAACCGCCGGGCGGAGCGGCAAACCGATTCGGTTGCAGAAGATTTTGGCCGCGGCCGGGTTCGATTCCCGCCGGGGGTGTGAAGAGTTGATCCTCAGCGGAGCGGTAACGGTCAACGGTGAGGTGGTGCATACGCTTCCGGCCTTTGCCGACCCGGACACGGATGACATCCGCGTCGAGGGCCGTCGCATCCGCCCTGAGCGAAAGGTCTATTTCCTGCTGAACAAACCCAAAAACGTCATCTGCACGAGTCGCGACCCGCAGGGCCGTCCCAAAGCGGTTGATTTGGCGCCGTGCAAAGAGCGAGTGTTTTGCGTCGGCCGGCTGGACGCCGAGACAACCGGCCTGATTTTGCTGACCAATGACGCCGAGTTGGCCAACCGCCTGACCCATCCGCGGTATGAATTGCCCAAGACCTACGAGGTAACCATACGCGGGCGAATGGAAGGAGACGACATTGAAAAACTCAAAAAAGGTGTCTGGCTCTCGGAGGGCAAGACCGAACGGGCCGCCGTGCGGATTCTTCGCCGCACGCCCCTCGAAACGATTCTTGAAATCTCGATCCGACAAGGACTAAACCGGCAGGTACGCCGCTCCTTTGCCCGGTTGGGTTACAAGGTTAAGGCCCTCAAACGCACCCGCATCGGCGAGATCGAACTCAAGGGCATTCCCCGCGGCCAGTGCAAACCGCCCTCGCCCGCCCAACTGGCCTATCTTTACCGGGCCACCGGCCTGAAAACCCAGCGGAAAGCCCCCTCAAACACAAAGAACACAAGGGAAAAGTAACAGCCCCTTTGGCCTGTTACGCCCCTTGTGTCCTTCGCCGCTCAATCGCTTATCGGTTTTGATTTTGCTGTATCGCGTTTAATGTATTTCCGCGTGGTACTCCTGCAACGATTTGACGGGGGCATCGCCCTTGCGTTTGGCCTCAATGCCGCGAACCGAAGCCGCCGCAGCCGCGGGCGTGGTGATATAGGGAATCTTGTGTTTGATCGCGGTCTTGCGAATGTAGGAGTCGTCATGCTGGCTTTGTCGGCCGGCGGGGGTATTAATGACCAAATCCACCTCTTTATTGGTAATTGCATCGAGAACATGAGGACGTCCCTCGTGCATTTTCAGGATTTTCTCCGCGGGGATGCCCTTGTCGGTCAGATAAGTGTATGTGCCGCCTGTGACCAGAATCTTAAAGCCCATCTCTGCAAAGCGCCGCGCTGTATCCAGAATCAACGGCTTGTCCTCATCAGCGACAGTAATCAGCACAGTCCCCTTCAGCGGC
>JAAYQH010000134.1 GCA_012519365.1 Planctomycetota bacterium
ACCACAATGGTGCTATGCAGCACATATCAAATTTTTCTGGCCGTGATTAACGTTTTTGACTCTTAACCAGACGTGTTTTTTTATGTTAAAGTTGCTCTGTCCCTGTAAGGGTTTCATATATTGCCGGATGTAAAGTTAATTGTGGGGTTTCTTTGTTGGCTTTATGGGCAATCTGTTATAAAATATGTAATTGTGTAAATATTCGGAGATTGGGATGCTGTCCAGAGTATTGATTGCGGGGGTGATGCTATTTGGCCTTATGCCTATCGCTGCCGGCGGGGGTGCAAACCGTTATATCGTGCAGTTTGACCCGTCGGTGCGTCCGGCGGATATCGAACGGCTGGCCGCTTCGGCCGAGCGTGCGGCGGGGGGATTTCGTGGGCATACCTTCCGTCGAGCCTTACGCGGCTTTACGATTACCCTGCCTGCGAATGTGTCGGCAGAGCGTCTGCGTCATTTGCCCGGCGTTCATTTTATCTAGCCGGACGTGCCCATGTACCCGGCTGCCCAGACTGTCCCCAACGGTGTCAAGCGAATGAATGCCCATCGCAGTCCCATTGCCAATATCAACGGCATCGATCAGCGGGTCGATGTCGATGTTGCGGTCATTGATACCGGCATTCAACCCGACCATCCGGATTTGAATGTCGTCGGTGGAAGACGCTTTTATTCCGCAGGGCAAGAGATTTTTCGTCAGTCTCAAGATGACCAGTTTGGTGACAGCAACGGCCACGGCACACATGTAGCCGGCATTATCGGGGCGCTGGATAACAACATTGGCACGGTCGGCGCAGCGCCGGGGGCTCGGCTCTGGGCGCTGAAAGTGTTTAATGATAACGACCAGAGCTATCTTAGCGACGTTGTTGCGGCGATTGACTGGGTTCTTGAGAATGTTGATACGGTTGCTGTCATCAACATCAGCCTGACCGGTGAGGGATATCACACTGCCTTGCGTAATGCCATTCGGAACGCCGTGGCCCAAGGGGTCGTGGTGGTTGCCGCCGCCGGCAATGACGCTCAGGATATTTACGGCCCCGACGGCCAATTCAAAACGAACGACGATGTCGTGCCGGCCGCCTATCCGGAAGTCGCGGCCATTTCGGCGCTGGCCGACCGTGACGGCTTGCCCGGCGGGGTGGGCAGTTCAACCGGTTACGGACCGGACGACTCCTTTGCGTCCTTCAGTAACTTCAGCAATTTGGTTACATCGTCCAATCCGGTGTATTCTCCCGGCGGTGCGATTGATCTGATGATGCCCGGCACATACATCTATTCCACGCATATCAACAGCACGTACAGCACCAAAAGCGGCACAAGCATGGCCGCCCCCCATGCGACGGGTTTGGTTGCGCTGTATATCGCCGCTCACGGGCGCGCGACCCATGCTGCGGGGGTCTATGCCATTCGTCAGGCCCTGATCGACAGCGCTTCGGCGCAAAGTTCCCCTCGCGGCCTGTGCGTTTTGAACGATCCTGATGACAACCCCGAACCGATAGGGTATCTCATTCCGGCCGATCTGAATTATGATGGTGTTGTCGATACGCCGGATCTGGTTATTCTGACCTCAGCGTGGATGCTGACAGACGCCGAACCGTATTTTTGCCGACGTTATGATCTGGCTCTGCCGCCGAACAATGTCATTGATGTCCTCGATCTGGCCGAATTGGCGCGATACTGGGGGGTGGGATGGGATTAACTCGTGCGGCATCTTACGACGATGTCTGCCGGCGTTATAGCCCTGTCAGCTGGACGAAAACGCGGCGGCTGCGAGGCCCGTCGAATTCGCAGAAGAACACCGCCTGCCATGTGCCCAGTTTCAATCGTCCCTCTTGAATCATTACCTGTTCGCTTGCTCCGACCAGCGAGGCCTTGACGTGAGCGTCGCTGTTGCCTTCGGCGTGCCGGTACCCCCTGCGTTCCTGCGGCAACAGCGCTTCCAAGGTCAGCAGGATATCGTGCGGCACGTCCGGATCGGCGTTTTCATTGATGGTAATTGCTGCGGTGGTGTGGGGGCAGAAAATCATTGCCGTTCCATTTTGAATACCGCTTTCAGCGACAGCCTCGGCGACGAGGGCGGTAATGTCGATCATCTGATTGCGGCGATTCGTCCGAATCGAAAGGGTGGTGTAGTGGATAGGCATTGTGTCCTCCGATTTTACATTTGTTCCGGCACTTCGATGCCCAACAGTTCGCTCAATCCATGCCGTATGGTCCGTGCGGTCAGGTCACACAAGAGCAGCCGTGTCGGGCGATGTTGCGGCTCAGCCGTCAACACTGGACAGGCCGTGTAGAACCGACTAAACGCCTGGGCCAGGTCGTACAGATAGCCGGTCAGGTAATTCGGGCGATATTCTGCCGTTGCGGCCGCGATGGCCTGATCGTAGCGAACCAGTAGTTTGGCCAGTTCTTTTTCCTCCGGCTCGGTCAGCAGTACGGTGGGGATGCCGTCCAGCTCCTGTTGGATGTCCACCTCTTTGCCGGCGGCCTTGCGTTCGATGGATTTGATGCGAGCATAAGCATACTGCATATAGGGTGCAGTGTTGCCGTCCATCGCCAGCATGCGATCAAAACTGAACACATAATCGCTGTTGCGATTGTTGGCATAATCGGCGTATTTGACTGCGCCGATGCCGACGGCTCGGGCGATTTTTTCTTTTTGTTCGGCCGACAGGGCGGGATTTTTCTGTTCGACCACTGCCTTGGCACGTTCGACAGCCTCTTGGAGCAGGTCTTTGAGTTTGACTGTTCCGCCGCTGCGGGTCTTAAAGGGCTTGCCGTCAGCGCCGAGCATCGTCCCGAAACTGACATGCTCGAGCAACGTTTCAGTGTTAACCCAGCCGGCCATCCTGGCCACAGCAAACAGCATCTGAAAGTGCATCGCCTGCCGCGCGTCGGTGACGTAGATCACCGCGTCGGCCTTCAATTCAAACAGTCGATACCGCAGCGCCGCCAAATCAGTTGTGGCATACAAAAAAGCCCCGTCGCTTTTTTGGATGATAAACGGCAGCGGCTGGCCGTCCTTATTCTTAAACCCTTCCGGGAACACACATATCGCCCCGTCTGATTCCACAGCCAGCCCTTTGGCTTTCAATTCCTCCACGACGTTGGCCAATTTGTCTGCGTAAAAACTTTCGCCGCGTTCGTCTTCGGGCTTTAACGTCACGTTTAACATATCATAGATGGGCTGATAATGCTGCCGCGATTGTTCGACAATGTGCTTCCAGACAGCCATCGTGTCAGGGTGATGATTGTGCAGCCGCACCACTTCTTGGCGGGCTTTTGCGGCAAATGCACTATTTTCGTCCGATAGGCGCTTGGCGTTCTGGTAGAACGCTTCGAGATCGGCGATATGCACCGATGCAGGGTTCTCAAGAATGTGCGGATATTGTTCTTTCAGATAAGCGATCAGCATCCCAAACTGCGTGCCCCAGTCGCCGATGTGGTTTTGCCGGATAACACGATGGCCGGCAAATTCATAAAGCCGGGCAATGCAGTCGCCGATGATGGTACTGCGCAGGTGGCCGACGTGCATTTGCTTGGCGATATTGGGGCCGGAGTAATCCACCACGACGCTGCGGGGGGTCTCGGTCTTGTCTATGCCCAGCCGGTCGGTGTCGCGGTGCATCCCCATCAATCGCTCGGCCAAAAAAGAGTCCTTCAGCCGCAAGTTAATAAACCCGGGCCCCGCGACGTTGGGCTGTTCGCTTACGTCGTCAACATCCATTGCCGCGACCACCTGTTCTGCCAGTTGCCGGGGATTGGTCTTGAGGTGTTTGGCCGCGGCCATAATGCCGTTGGCCTGATAATCGCCGAATTTTGTGTCCGCCGCGGGGCGCACCAGGGCAGGGGCCTGTATACCCGCTGCCGCCTGAATCGCTGCCGAAATCCGGTGTTCCAAAATATCCGT